>JAPYLE010000062.1 GCA_027293795.1 Rickettsia endosymbiont of Ixodes persulcatus | reverse complement strand
GTAGCGGCGGGAAAAGATATGTTTCGGAAGTATATTATAAGAAGAACAAAAACGCTGAAGGAATGGTGTAGACTCGTTTAATTTGAAAAATTGGCTATGTTACTTTTTGCTTATAATCCTCACATAGTAATCCTACGCTGCGGTTATAAGCTTCAAAGTGCCCTGCTCTTTTCCAAATTAAACTTCGTCTACTACCCCATAATAACGTTAACAATATTAAGTAATAAAAACTAGGAATATCAATTCATGGAATGGCATAAGATACTTAAAGTTACTAAGAATATATTTGGTCATGCTATAATTCATCCAGTTGTTATTTTTTGTACCGTTTGGATAAGCGGTGCATTTGTTGCAATTTTTACTAATGAGGTTGGAGCTTTAGGCGTAGATATAAATGCTATAAATATTGCTTATAAGTGGGCTTATTGGCTTATTAATGTTTGGGAGCAGTTAAAAATTGCCGACTATAATTATTTAAAATTGAAGCTACTCGCATCTCTTCTTGGGCCTGCTATTGTTGTTATAATATTTTACATTAAAAATTTTGAAAGAATAAAATCATTACAATTTTTTGAGCAACCGGAAAAAGTATATGGAGATGCTAACTGGGCTAATCCTTCAGATATAGAGGCCGCAGGTCTTAGATCTAAAAAAGGTATGTTAATAGGTGTTGATGCCGGTGGATATTTTGTTGCCGATGGGTTCCAGCATGCTTTATTATTTGCTCCTACCGGTTCAGGTAAAGGTGTGGGTTTTGTGATACCTAACTTGTTATTTTGGAGCGATTCAGTAGTAGTACATGACATAAAGCTCGAAAATCACGGTTTGACGAGCGGTTGGCGTGAGAAACAAGGTCAGAAAGTTTTTGTATGGGAGCCTTCTAATCCCGACGGTATCACTCATTGTTACAATCCGATTGATTGGGTTAGTACTAAGCCTGGTCAAATGGTTGATGACGTTCAAAAAATTTCAAACCTTATAATGCCTGAAAAGGATTTTTGGAATAATGAAGCACGAAGTTTATTTTTAGGTGTGACTTTATATTTAATAGCCGATCCTACTAAAACTAAATCTTTCGGTGAAGTAGTGCGTACCATGAGAAGTGATGACGTGGTTTATAATCTAGCAGTCGTACTTGATACTCTAGGCGGTGTAATACATCCTGTTGCATATATGAATATTGCTGCGTATCTTGAATAATTAAAAATAAACGTACTCTATAACCTCTAAAATATGCTATACCGGCTTTAAAAGTATCCATCTTCCCAAGCGTTGGGAACTCATCAAGTAAGAACATCACACCGTAAGGTTCTTCTTTTACATCCGGCATTTTTCGGCTTAAAAATTCTGTAGCTTGCTGATAAAATACCTGCATTAATTTCTGCAAGCGTTGTATATTATCGGGAGTAAGTCCTACATATACGGTTGTTTTTACTTTTTTAAATTCTTGTATATTAAAATCAGAGGTAGCAGTAGCAGAGTCGATTAACGGATTTGCCCATAATTCAAGAGATGAGTTCATTGTAGATATTACACCTGAACGCTCTTTATCGGCTTTTTGCAGAAACGCAGCAATTAAAAGGAACATATGAAGATGCCGGTATGAATTCATTCTTATCTAATGCAACATACCGTATTACTTTTGCTGCTAATAACTATGAAACGGCAAATTTAATATCGCAGCTTGTCGGTAATAAGACGGTAGAACAAAGATCATTTAGTAAACCTTTATTTTTTGATCTTAATATTTCTACTAGAACACAAAATGTTTCTCAAGTTCAAAGAGCTTTACTTTTACCTCAAGAAGTAATACCGTTACCGAGAGATGAGCAAATTGTTTTAATAGAATCCTTTCCGCCTATAAAATCTCGTAAAATTAAGTATTACGAAGATAAGTTTTTTACTAGTAGATTATTACCGCCGACTTTTGTACCTACTCAAGTACCTTTTGATCCTAGGGCAAATAATAATGAGGATTCTGAAGAGACTGAAACAATAACTGCTTCGGAAAATAATGAGTAAGATCCAAAAATGCGTTCAGCTATTATTGATATCGGTTCAAACGCTTTAAGAGCTGTAGTTTATGAAAGTGATGAGCTTGGAGCTCCGGAAATTTTTAATTATAAATTTAGAAATTATCTTACAAATTTACTTAATTTAGATAGTTTAGACGTAAAACATCAAACATATTTATCTCTACAATATCTTATTCATATTTTTACCAAACTGTCTGTTACTAATATTAGATGTGTTGCAACAGCTATACTTAGAGGACATCCTAAAGCAAATGAATTCAAAGCTATAATTAAAAAGAGCTTTACTTTTACCTCAAGAAGTAATACAGTTACCAAGCGGCAATGATTTTAATTTACCGACCTTCTTATCTCCAATCTGTGCAAGCTCAAGACTTCCACCACCAAGATCCGCTACAATACCGAAAGCATCACTAATACCGGAAATTAATCCGGCAGCCGTTAAATAAGCTTCAAGTTCACCTGAGATAATTTCAATATTAATATTGAATCTCTTTTTAATTATAGCTTTGAATTCATTTGCTTTAGGATGTCCTCTAAGTATTGTAGCGGATCTTGGTGGTGGAAGTCTTGAGCTTGCACAGATTGGAGATAAGAAGGTCGGTAAATTAAAATCATTGCCGCTTGGTACTAAAATTATTGCTAGTAGCAATTTTGGTGATGTCGGGCTGATTACTAAAATGCTAGAGAAGGAATTTGGAGCTGCACATTATCCTAATTTATATTTAATCGGCGGTGCATTACGTCTAATGAGCCGTATATATATGGAGTCTATAAATTATCCTCTTAAAAATTTACATAATTTTGAAATAAATCGTGTAGAATTTGAGTTATATTTAGAGAAATTATCGCAAATCGATAAATTAAAGCTGAGTTATTACGAGCAGAAAGCCATAAATTATAATGCTGTTTTAGTAATAAAAGCGATGATTAAGGTATTTTCACCGGAAAAAATTATTATCTCAAATTACGGTTTAAAAGAAGGAGTAAGATTTGACTCGTTGCCGCCGCATGAAAAAGAAAAAGATATTATTTATGAGAGGGTAAAGAGATTAGTAAAATTTGATAAAAATACATGTAAAATTGAAAAATATATTGAAGCAGTACAATATCTTTTGATTAATTCCGATGCCACAACTCTTATTATTATTGAACTTGCTATAATGCTAGCACAATATAATAAAAATATTGATAAAACGCTCAGAGCAAATTTTGTTTCGGAATTTATATTATCGTCGGATATTCCTTTTAGTCATAGACAGCGTCTTATGTTAGGCATTGCCCTTACAGTTACTTATACTGCTAAAACTGACATGCAGATTAATAAAATAGCTAAGAAAATGATTAGTAAAAGTGATTATTACAACAGTCATATAATCGGTTATTATATAAAAATTGCTAGAGAAATTGATGGACCAGAATTCCAAGAGCCTTCCTTTTCGATTAAATTAAAAGACGATAAGTTTTTAAAAATTAATGCTTCAAATATCTTGCCTAAACAAGTCTTTGAAAAGATTTGTGAACGTTTAAAAGATATAAGTACCGCTAGAAAAAATATTAGTCATAATTTTAGCGATTAGGTGTTGTCGCTACTATGTCATTCCTAGCTAAAGGCGTTATTGTGTTGATCGAAAAACGTACTCGGTGTCATCCCGCGGCTTGACCACGGGATCCAAAAAACAACTTTTAGCATATATTTTTTGACATTTTTATCTAGATCCCGCGATCAAGTTGCGGGATGACGGGGGTGGGATCGATCCACGCAAGCAAGCCTTAAGCGGGAATGATATCGGAGAGTTTGAAATAAATACAATAATTACGCTCCATCAAATGCATCACAATTATATTCTTCACCTAGAATTTGTACTTCTTGCTCTTGATCTTGAGAAACCGTAGAAATTTCATGACGCTCTTTATAGTTATTTAATAATTTAAATATTTCCGGTTTATTAGTAGCTAAGTCTAAAGGGGTACTATTATGTGATTTTTTTATAAATGTTGATATCTTTATGTTTAAGTAATAATCCAACCATTTCAAGCTTATTAAGAGCAATAGCTAAATATAAAGGAGTATTATCGTTAGGGTCTTTTTCATTGACATTAATACTTTTATGCTTAAGTAGTAATTCAACCATTGTAGGATTGCCGTCAACTATAGATATAGTAAGTGCTAAAGGAGTATGACCTTGGAAATTTTTTATATTAACATCGATACTTCCATGCTTAAGTAATAGTTTAACTATTTCAGGCTTATTAGAATAGATAGCATGATGTAAATAGGTTTAATCTCAATATTGTCTATTCTGTCTAATTCACTAGCTTCTATATAATTTACATCTATAAGACTAATTTGTCTGTTTTTAAGCACTTGTAAAATATTTTCTTTTTAAATCACCAGCTTTTTGGTGAGGCATTTCCATTAGCTCCTGCAAGCCTTGTGCAGGATTATTCTCATAAAAGTTACGAGCATCATCAAATAGTTTTTTTACTAGAGAAGTTTCTTCATTCTCATCTTCAATTATACTACTATATTCTCCTAACGTATTAAGTAGTTCATAATATCTTAAATATCGTGCAATTTCTTCCTGTGTTAATATTCCTGCTTTTACTAATTTATGTTCCTCAATATTAGTTATTTCTTTTCCTGTTCCTTTATCTTGTTCTTGTTTTTGTAAATTTTGTCATTTTTCCTTATTTAAACCTTCCACTTCTTTTTTATATTTAGCAATTGTTTCTTGTTTTTCTTCTTCAGAATTCTTAGCGTTTAAAAGTAGAACGTATTTTCTTTCTAGATATTCTTCTAAAGCTTTTTTATCCCCAGCAGTTTTGATCCTTTCTTGATCTTTTATGTTATTCTCATATACTTTTAATAAGTCTGTATTTGTTGCTTCACTAAATAGTAATTCACTAAACAGCAAAGCTTTTTCATGATCCTCTTTACTGTGTTCTTTCCGTTCTACGGCTTTATGCTAAGTTTTAGTTATTTTAGTTTGATATTCTTTTTCAAGTTCAGATTCAGATATTTTTGTAAAATATTCTATTTTTTTGTTAATTTCTTCTAAAGTATTATTTTTTATTATAGCTAGACCATAGTAAATAGGTACATACTATGCTAATATATATGTTACAAATAATAATAAATAAGTTATGGCAAGCAGTTACAGTTACGATTTAAGAATGAAACTATTCAAAGCTCTAGATGATGTGCTCTCAATTGTTAAAGCATGTAAAATATTCAATATAGGTCGTAACAC
>JAPYLE010000061.1 GCA_027293795.1 Rickettsia endosymbiont of Ixodes persulcatus | reverse complement strand
TTGAGAGCACATCATCTAGAGCTTTGAATAGTTTCATTCTTAAATCGTAACTGTAACTGCTTGCCATAACTTATTTATTATTATTTATAACATATATATTAGCATAGTATGTACCTATTTACTATGGTCTAGCTATATATTGTAGAACATGCTTCAACAGAAGAGCGAGGACTTGCAGGTAGTAGCTCATTTGTTAGTATGTGCGGCGGTATGCTCCTTGGACTTGGTACAGCAGTCGGTTTTTCTTATTTTATGTCTGCTGAAATGCTTTTTGAATGGGGCTGGAGAATACCTTTTATTGCCGGTTTATTTATTAGCTCCGTAGGTTTATATATTAGAAAAAACTAGCAGAAAGTCCTATTTATAAAAAAGCTAGAGAGAGCTGACGCTTAGCACACTTTCCTTTGCGTGAAACATTAACCAAATATCCGAAAGAATTAATAGTAGCGCTTGGAATCTATATTACCGTAACTGCTCCTTTTTATACTTCTACGGTTTTTATCGGTAATTTTATGCAAACACTCAGTTATACTAGTCAGCAAAGTACAATTGTTAGTAGTATAATATTAATCGTAATGATGATTGTATTACCGATATCGGCATATATTTCTGATAAAATCGGACGTCGTCCTGTGCTAATATGGGGTATTATATTATTAATTGTATCTGTCTATCCTATTTTTATATGTCTTGGATCACATAGGCGGTGTTGCGTGGATACCAAATCGTCATTGCGAGCAACTGAAAGCAGCGTGGCAATCCAAAAAAATTAAAAAATGCTAAATCTTTAGCATTTTTATTCTTCCTTGCTTCGTCAATTACTTCGTAATTTTCCTTAGCTCAGACGAAAAAAACCGATCATGCAGACAATAAATTAAATTTGTATCAAAGGTGGAAACCGCCTTTCACCTTTGATACTCTTTGTTTACTCTTCTCTATGCAAAAATACATTTTTGCATAGAGAAGATTTACATTAAATCACCGATATTTTCCAAAAACAACCTAGCTCGATTCGATGCCGGTTTATTAAAAAAGTCCGGTGCAGCCTGATTTGCTAAAATCTGCCCTTGATCCATAAAAATAACACGATCTGCTATTAATTTTGCAAATTTCAAATGATGAGTGACTACTACCATGCTCATTTGGTCTTTTAATAAATTTATATTCTCTATAACATCTTTAATATTTTCGGGATCTAAGGCTGACGTTGGTTCGTCGAATAATAAAATTTCCGGCTTCATCATTAAAGCCCTTGCTATTGCTATACGTTGTTTCTGTCCTCCTGATAGGCTTGCCGGATATGAGTCAAATTTTTGTGTTAGCTTAAATTTTTCAAGTAGTTCCTTTGCCTTAAGAATTGCTTGTTCTCTTGGCAAATTTAAAACATTTATCGGTGTATATATTAGATTTTCTCCTACTGTTAAATGTGGGAAGAGATTAAAATTTTGAAAAACCATACCTACTTTTAAACGAAGCTTTCTTCTATCTTTTGGCAGTAGCTTCTTTCCGTCTACCAAAAAAGTACCGCTACTTGGTTCTTCTAAATTATTCAAAATTCGTAGCAGAGTAGTTTTACCGCTTCCCGAAGGACCTATTATTACAGTAGTTTCCTTAGTAGTAAAACTTAAATCAATATTTTTAATTGCGTAATTTTTGCCGTAACGCTTACAGACTTTTTCTAAAACTATCATACGCTAAACCGTAAATTTATAACCGTCATAAAGCGGCTTAACATTACTTGGGAGCATTTTCGTAATTTCATGATAATCTATCGTGTGTCTCATATTGGTTAATAATATCTCCTCAGGTTTATATTTTTCACGCCATTCTAGAACTTTATCAAGCCCTGCATGATTCGGATTTGATTTGTAATCCATACAATCTAATATCCATATTTTTACATCTTTTAAAAATTTTTCTGATTCAAGCGGAAAATTGATTACATCAGGCGAATAGACCAAATCACCTATACGTAACCCTAAACTATCTATAGAACCGTGATGCTGTCTAAAAAATTGTATTTCTATAGTATTAATTTTAATTTTATTAAAAAAATCAATAGGTTTAGTAGCTAGCACTTGCCAAGGCATAACTGATACCGGCTTAAATAAATAATCAAATTTCTTATGTAGCTTTGCTACTGTATTATAATCGGTATAGATTTCTAACGGCTTTCTTGAGGTAAAAGAAAATACCCGCAAATCCTCAATACCGTTAACGTGATCGGAATGATCATGGGTTAATATCGCACAATCAAGCTTACTAATTTTTTCTCTAACTAGCTGATATTTAATATCATAACCGAAATCAACTAATATTTGACTATTTTTATCATTGATATATATTGCTGATCTAGTTCTTTTATTGTACTTTGAAGGAGATGTGCACGTACTGCAATCGCATCCGATCACCGGTACGCCTATAGATGCTCCACACCCAAGTATTGTTACTTGTAACATAAATATTTAAAATAATGTTTGAAGTTTTTTATAATTTTTGCAGCTTAAATCAAGAAATATTCTTATTTTTAAATAAAATTACTAATATAGGTTTTATACCTTATTTTCTGAAAATAATTTCTTTTTGTTTCAATATCGCTAATTTCGCCTTAATATATATTTTATACTATATATATCTTTATATTCAACTAAAGAAAATCAAAAATGATAATGAGCGACAAAATAAATTTTGGGATAACTATAATAAATTAGTTGAGGTCGGTATAATATACGCAATATTCGGTTTAGTTTTTACGATTCTTAAATTTTCCGTTAATTTACCTCGCCCTTATTGCAGTCTTCCTATAGATAGTTTCATGACCGTAATAAATACTGCAAACGAAAGATGCTTTTCAAGTTTTCCAAGCAGCCATGCGGCTCTTAGCGTTTTGGTAACGTATTTTGCTTGGGATTATATTAAATTACGGTTAAAAATCTTAATGATTTGTGTTATTATACTCGTGTCTTTATCTCGCATAAGCCTTGCTATGCATTACCCAAGTGATATAATCTACGGCATTGCTATTGTATTTATAACAATACTGATAGGTAAATTAATTTATCGAATCTTTGCAAATAATGTAATAAAAAAGGTCGGTCGGTATTGTTGCATAGCTCTCGATGTCATTCCCGCGCAGACGGGAATAACATAGGAGAACAGCAGGAATGATATCAAAAAATCAAACAAACATTATGTTACTATACCGAAAATACTTTATAAAAAATATTTTACCGCTGCTTATAGTCATTACTTTTTCGGTGACTAGTATAGTATGGATAACGCAAGTGTTAAAACTTTTATATTTATTTGATAAAGGTATAAAAGTTATGGACTTCTTCAGTTTAATAGTTTTAGTACTTCCTACTTTATTATTTATTCTATTACCGGTAATAACGGTTATTGCCGTAATCTATATCTATAATAATTTAAAAGTCGAGCGACAACTAATTATATTACAAGCTTCGGGAGTTAACAACGTACAGCTGGCATTGCCTGCTTTGTATGTAGCATTAATAGTTATGCTACTTGCTTATTATATATCTTCTACCATTATGCCTTTATCTCATATAAACTTAAAATCACGTTTAAGCTTTATAAAGAATAATTATATATCAAATATGATTGAAGAGAAAACTTTTAATAAAGTAACTAAAGATATCACTGTTTTTATAGATAAAAAATCAGCAGGAAGTATTATGAACGGCGTAATAATATTTGATAATCGCGACGCCGATAACCCATCAGTAGTATTTACGGATTCAGGTACTCTTAATATATATGATAATAGCCCGATTTTTGAACTTAATAAAGGCCTAAGACAAGAATATGACGTAAACGGTAATTTAACACAACTAACTTTCGATTCTTTAATGATAAGGCTACAAAATGATAATCCTTTAGTATCACAAAGAACTAAACATAATAAAGAAGCAAACGAATATTATATAAGCGAATTACTTGCCCCCCCTCATGATTTAGCTATTACTAAAAAAATTAAATTAACTGCTGAAGCACATCAAAGAATAATTTGGCCTTTATATAATTTTGTATTACCTTTTTTAGCACTCGCAGTTTTTTTGAGATATCCTTATAGCAAAAAAACAACTTTTATGCCAGTATCATTTTCAGCTTTGACAGTATTGCTTGTTACTTCAATTCATTTTATATTACAAAATTTTGCTTCAAAAAATCTAGATTTTATTTTTGCTTGTTATTCCAATTTGGTTATTGCTTTAACGATAGGATTATATTTATTTGTACGTAAAAAAATATAAGCTTATTTTACTTTATTCCACGAACCCCGCATATCTTGTTTAAAACAATCGATTTTATTTTCCTGCCCAGTAAATTTATTTATTTTAACTGTTAATTCTTTTAAATCTTCCAGTAAATCAGTTATAATAATTATTCTTTTAAAAACTTCTATATAGTCCTTAACTTGTAAAATTTTTCCTATATCTATGGGTGAAATAATGATAAGCACACTAGCATTATTAGGATTTTGTAACTCATCGGTAATATAAATCGGCTGTTTTTCAGGCTGTGGATCAAGCTTACTACCGTGAGGTATAAATTGCTTGCGTGAATAAGTCCAAAGATTTTTATTGAGCATTTCCTGCTGTTCTTTATCAGTCGCAAGTATAATGCTTTTAAGATCAGAGTGATAACATTTTTCTATCAGAAGCAATATCGATTTTAGGAATAATTCATCGCTTGTTTGATAAATACTAAATTGCTGCATAAAAATTTTATATTATTTTTTATGAGAAAATTTAAGTGGTACGGATGAAGGGACTTGAACCCCCACGCCTCGCGGCACAAGAACCTAAATCTTGCATGTCTACCAGTTCCATCACATCCGCATATAATGATGCTATTTTCGTAAAAGAATTGTTGTATAGACCGATAAATCGGTTGTCATACCGTGGTCAAGCCACGGTATGACAATAATTTACTTTTCTGATCCACACAACAGCCTATAACAGGAATAACTATTTATTAGTCAGCATTTCCATCAAAAAATTATAATACACATCATATAATTTTTGTAAATCGCTAATTTGGGTGTATTCGTTTATTTTATGTGCCGTTTCGGATAATAAACCGAACTCTACCAAGGAGCAATAATTTTTAACGAATCTTGCATCCGAGGTACCGCCGCTTGTAGAGAATTCGGGCTTTATTTTTAATGTTCTTTCTACTATATCAGCAAAATCTTTTATTTTATCGTTAGGATTCTGAATAAAACTTTCAGCAAAACTACTATATTCTAGCTTATAGTCTACTTTATATTCTTTGCAATATCGTCTAACAATTTGCTCTATTAATTGCCCTAAAGTTTCTGCATTATGTAAATTATTAAAACGTATATTGAAATATGCTTCCGCACTTGCCGGAATTACGTTTGAAGTATTATTGCCAACATCAATATTCGTCACTTCAAGATTTGAACTTTGAAAAAACTCTGTTCCCTCATCAAGTTTTATATTTATTAATTCGTTCAATATTTTTATTAAGCAAGGCAAAGGATTATTAGCTTTATGAGGATAAGCTACATGCCCTGCTAAGCCTTCTATATTTAATTTAAAATTAACACTTCCTCTTCTGCCAATCTTAATTGTATCACCTATTTCTTTTTCGCAAGTAGGTTCACCGACAACGGCAAAATCAATCTTATACTCTTGACCATAAATATATTGCAGCATTTCTTTAGTACCGTGTTTTGCTTTTCCCTCTTCATCACTAGTAAGTAAGAAGCTAACGGAACCTTTAAAATCAGGGTTATTCTTTATAAGATCTAAAGCTGCAGCTAGAAAGCACGCTATAGCTCCTTTCATATCAACTACGCCCCTGCCGTATATCTTTCCGCCTTGTTCATTAGCCTTAAACGGAGTGGAATTATGCCAAAGGTGATAATCACCCGCAGGCACTACATCTACATGCCCAACAAAGCAAATATTAGGTTTGCCGTTACCATACACGGCATAAAGATTAGTGACTTGCTCGTTTTTAGAATCGCCAAATATTTTTATTTCGGTCTTAAAGCCGTGTTTTTTAAGCAAACCATCACTATACTCAATAGCCCCGTTACTCTCAGGAGTTACAGACTTAAAACCAATCAAATCTTTGAAGTAGTTAATATACATAATATATTATATTTATATATTCTTACACTTATTATACAAGCTTATAGAAGTACAAAAAACAACTTTTATAGAGTTAGTTAATGACGATCTCATGACTTTCTTCTTCTTATTAATAGGTTTAGAAATGAAATTTCATCTAGTAAAAGGTGAATATAAAAAACTAATATTACCTGCTGCTGCGGCCCTTGGCGGTGTGGTAGTTCCTGCCTTAGTATACATGTTTTTTAATTATGATAAACCCGAATTAATAAAAGGATGGGCTATTCCTATAGAAACCGATACTGCTTTTGTCCTTGGTATAGCTAGACCATAGTAAATAGGTACATACTATGCTAATATATATGTTATAAATAATAATAAATAAGTTATGGCAAGCAATTACAGTTACGATTTAAGAATGAAACTATTCAAAGCTCTAGATGATGTGCTCTCAATTG
>JAPYLE010000060.1 GCA_027293795.1 Rickettsia endosymbiont of Ixodes persulcatus | reverse complement strand
CCGAAAGAAGTCTATTGAATAAATTGACGGGATTTAAATTATGAATTAGTGCATTATTTTTGTTGTCAATCTACTTTCAATACAGACTCTGAGATGTGTCATATCAGGGAGCATAAATGATGCTAAAATTTTTAAAGTATTATTTTTATATTATAATATTATTAAGTACAAAATCTATGGCATCGCTAAATCCAGAAGCAGAACGATATATATCAAGCATGATTAATAAACATGTACCATATCAGGTAAGTGTTCTTAACAATAATTTTATTATCAATAATGTTAACGCTTATCCTCCTGGAAAATTAACTGCCATGTTTGCAAAATTTTTAATAGACAACAATTTAGTAAAAAATAAGGTGTAGAAATGATGAAAAATCAGCAAGAAGCAAGAGAGCTTACTGTAAGGCAACGGATGGAAGCTGTTGGCTTATTATCTGTAGGCACATTCTTAGAGTATTTTGATCTAATGATCTATGTGCATATGGCAGTGGTCATTAATGAGCTTTTTTTCCCAAAAGCTAATCCTGAAACTACAACTCTTTATGCAGCAGCAGCATTTTGTTCTACTTTTGTTTTTAGACCCGTTGGAGCATTAATTTTTGGTTGGATTGGTGATCATATTGGACGTAAAGTCACAGTAGTTATTACTACTTTTATGATGTCTATAGCCTGTATAATTATGGCTACTCTCCCTACATATGCTCAAATAGGTATTACTGCCACTGTGATAATGACTATATGTCGCATTGTACAAGGTATGTCTTCGATGGGAGAACTGATGGGAGCACAACTTTACCTCACTGAAATTACTAAACCACCTGCACAATATTCAGTTGTAACATTAATAGATGCTGTTGCTGCTGTGGGGAGTGCCGCCGCTTTATGTATGGCATATATTGTTACCTCATTTGCATTAAATTGGAGGATAGTGTTTTGGATAGGAGCATTAATTGCGTTCATAGGAACGATAGCTAGAACTGCTCTTAGAGAAACGCCGGAATTTGCAAATGCAAAAGCACGAGTAAAAAAAATACTGCAAGATAATGATACGCATCACAAAATATTACAAGATGACCCTATCTGGTCTGAAAAACCTGACAAAAAAAGAATTTTAGCTTTATTTTTAATAGATTATAGTTGGCCATTAACTTTTTATTTTGCTTTCATTTATTGTGGCAATATTCTTAAAAATCAATTCGGTTATACGCCAGAGGAAGTTATTAGTCACAACTTTTTGGTATCAATCGCTGCAATGATTAATATGCTATCAATAACATATTTAAGCCGTAGAATATATCCACTAAAAATACTAAAAATAAAAATAATGACTATGCTTATTTTTATTCCATTTTGTCCATATATATTGGAGCATGGATTAACAACGCCATTTTGTGTGATGTTATTACAACTATTTTTTGTGATATTTGGTCCATCTAAAGCACCAGCATTTCCTATTTTCTTCAAATATTTTCCAATATTTCAACGATTTACTTATAGTAACTTTTCATATGCGTTTTCACGTGCAATAGTATATATACTAACCTCTTTCGGTACTATTTATGTTATAAAATATTTTGGTAATTGGGGATTATTAATTATTTTGATACCAATATATGGCGGATATAATTATGGATTATCGCATTTTGAGCAGTTGGAAAAGGAATCTGGTAATTATCCTTAAATATAATTGTTTGATCCTGTAACATAGGTTTTTTGATAGGTGAATAATGATAGCATAGTGCTGCTATTGTGTTTGATATATTTAATACTCCATATACCCGATCTTCAAAATAGATACTCAGGGTTATAAATCTTTTAAGAGTTTCATCTACAATCTTTCTGATTTTTTCAGGAGATTTTACCCCTAGTGTCTGTATATTATGCAGTCTATCAAATAACTTTATCAGAAGTACATTATGTTTCTTCTCTTTGTATAACATCTCTACTATTTCAGCAGAACTAATCTTTATACCATTCTCCTTAATCCTTGTCAAATCCATTACTTGATTGGCTATATTCTCTCCAAATTCTTGTAATATTTTCTCCTTGGTAAGTTCTGTATCCTCTAATGTGTCATGCAGTATTGCGGTCACTAAAATATCCGTCCTAAATAAGTAATCTGACACCATATATGCCACCTCTATTGGATGACTATAAAACGGCTCCCCTGATTGACGCATCTGACTACCATGATATTTCTTAGCATAATAAATTGCTTTTTTTATTTCCAATACATCCACTGGCGGTACTTTTACTACACTATTTAAATGTATTACTTTATCTAGTAACTTCTTAGCATAAATACACATCTCAAAATCTGTTTGACCACCTTCTATCTTTTTCATTAATGCTTATTAATTATTTTTAATACTTTTTATTTCCGAGTAATTCTATACTTTTTGTATCTCTTGCTATATTGATATATAACTTTAGTTCACTTTTATTCATTTATCTTACCTTATTTTAACCAAGATTATTGGTTGTAACTACATCTATAATTTGTATATCATTATCATGAATGTTACTACTTTCACTTCATAATGGCCCAATACTAAAGATCATACACATCAAGTTAAGAAAAGCAAGTAGGTTATACTGGTATTACGGTAGTAAATTATGAATTAAAAAGAAGCTAATATATGGTATAAATTTTT
>JAPYLE010000059.1 GCA_027293795.1 Rickettsia endosymbiont of Ixodes persulcatus | reverse complement strand
TTGCCATTTTTTTCCTTATTAATTCTTTAATTTACACAAGCATTTAGTAAATTCGTTTGGACATATTCTTGTACTAGAGCTACTCGTAACTAAATTAGTATCAACCTTATTAATAAATCGTAGCAATATATTTGTCAAACTATTAAAAAAAATTTTATTCGTCCCAAGCGTCGGGATTCGAGTATATTGAATTTCATATTTATCTGCGATTAATTTGTATTCAATATCAAGCTCTACAAGCGTCTCAACATGCTCGGATACAAAGGATATAGGTACAATAATTATGTCTTTTTTTAACTTTCCCGCTAACTCTATTTCGTCTTCCGTATTCGGTTTTAACCATTTTATAGGCCCTACTCTGCTTTGATAAGTTATCTTATAATCTAGATCTTTTATATTTAATTCTTTGACTATTGCTTTTACTGTTTCTTTTATCTGAAAACTATAAGGATCGCCTGCTTTTACTATTTTTTCGGGTAGCCCGTGAGCAGAAAATAATATACGAAAATTTTTATCGTATAGTTTTTCTTTTATTAAGGAAACATGAGCCTTTATAAAATCTTCTTCTAGAGGATAACAGCAAACTGTTTTAATTGGAATATCAATATCAAGGTTTTGTAAAAAATTTTTAACCGACGATCCCGTCGTAGTACTTGAAAATTGAGGGTATAGAGGCAATAATATTATTTCGCTTGGATTATATTTTTTTATTTGATTTATTGTTTCTTTAGTAAACGGTGCTGAATATCTCATATTTATAAAAATAGCAAAATCTTCTTTTATAAGTTGCTTTAGCTTTTCGGTTAGTACTAACCGCTGCTCTTGCGTTTCCTGAAGTAGCGAAGATTTACCGCCGATTAAAGAATAAATTTTTTGAGACTTTTTCTCTCTAGTAATAGAAATTATTTTGGCGATAATATAACGCAAGGGGTTTGGTAGATTAATTATAGCTTTGTCATAGAATAAATTAAATAAAAAAGGTTTTACGGATTCAAGGCTATTTGGACCTCCTAAGTTAAAAAGTACTATTGCTATTCTTTTCTTCATATTATTTCATTCTTTAAAACTTCTAACGTATTCCGTTAAAAATTCTACATTTTCCGGAGGTGTTTCAGGCAAAATACCATGTCCTAAATTAAAGATAAAATTCTTTCCTTCCATTACCTGAAGAATTTCATAAGCTTTTTCTTTAATAATCTCTTTATTAGTAAGTAATACAACCGGATCTAAATTACCTTGTACTATTACTTTATCGCTCCACTCTTTCATTTTTTCAAGAGGGATCATTTGATCTACGGCTAAAATATCTATCGGTACTTCTTTTATAAATTTTTCGTACAACAATCCCGCTCCTTTAGGAAAAGCAATGATAGGAGTTTTTGGAAAAACTTCTTTTATTTTTAGTATAATCTTTTTTGTCGGCTCTATTACAAATTCTGTAAATTCTTCTTCTGCAAGTACTCCCGACCATGAATCAAAAAGCTTTAAAATATTTGCTCCTGATTCTACTTGATTTATAAGATGATAAGTTGTTTTATCTATTATAAAATTCAATAATTCTTTAGCTAATGCTTTATTTTCATAGATAAATTTTTTACCCGTTTTAAAATCCTGTTTTCCTTTCCCTTCTAGCATGTAACTCATCACTGTCCAAGGACTTCCTGCAAATCCTATTAAAGAAGTAGTAGATGGTAATTCTTTTTTGACTTTTTTTATTATTTCATAAACCTTTTCTAATTTATTATTCGGATTGCTTTGCAAATATTTAAAATCTTCTTGTGATCTAAATTGTCTTAATATGGGTCCTATGTTTTCTTTAAAATCCACTTCCCATCCGAGAGCATGAGGTAAAACTAATATATCGGAAAAAATAATAGCTGCATCAAAATGATAACGTCTTATCGGTTGTAATGTTACTTCCGTTGCTTTGTTAACATCATAACAAAAATCTAGAAAATTTTTTGTTGTTTCTCTTATTTTTTTATATTCCGGTAAATATCTACCTGCTTGACGCATAAACCAAACAGGTATTTTATTACTATTTCCTTTTAATGGATTTAAAGATTGTTTCATGCTATTACTAAAAGTATTAATAAATATATTTATTATTTTTTGTTTATGTAAACAGAATTATGTAGATTAAATGTTTTGAACAGAGTTATCAACAAAATTTTCATTAAGATTTTCTCAAAAATATTAGTATTTTTGATTATTATTTACATAAGTTTTATCGAATTTATAATTATAATTCTGTTCTTTTTCTATTTCAATACCTGAAAAAACAGACATTTCTTTAATAATTTTACCTATTACGGAAATACACGGAATTTTTAATTCATAACAAAATTTTGTCAATGTCTT
>JAPYLE010000058.1 GCA_027293795.1 Rickettsia endosymbiont of Ixodes persulcatus | reverse complement strand
AACATATTTTGCATAAATAATTATCTAACTTCTTATCAAAAATTGCTCTACGATATTTTGCAAGCGTTACTAAATGATAAATAAGTACTGTAACATTATGGCTCTTATGTATGTACCTACTCTCTTCCATCCATACATCATATCACGAAGCAAAGCTTCGGGGAATTAAACCCTAAGAGATTAATAACACAAAGTACTAATTAAAATAAAGTACTTTTTAATATGAGCAGGAATATAGAGATATAAATATTAAGAATGATCGCCATCTGTATTATTTTCTGAACTTACACCTGCTATTTTAATGCTACTATCTTCAAACTGAAGATACTGAGTTATTAGTATTATTGTGCTTACATTTTCAAAAGTACTGCCGGCAAGATTTTTACCTATACAAGCTATTTCAAAAAAATGAGCTTTTATATAATTATCTACTTTTATAAGCTCATCAGAATTAAAATTCTTTCGTGCTAAATAGGTTTTTAATATTTCCTTTTTATGCTTTGTCAAACTGCTATATTCTCTAAGAACAAAATATTCCTTATATCCTATAGTACTTTCTTTGCTAAACTTCTCTTCAATAAATTCAGCCAATTTACTTAAACGATACCTCGATACTCTAACATCCTGAATTTCTTGAACTTCAGGGCTTAAGGTTTTATAAGCATTAATAAAATCGTTACCTTGCAAATTCTCAAGTTTTTTTACAGAGAGCAGAAAAATTTTCATTTCCTGTGAACTACAACCAACACCCAATAAATCTTCATTAGGCATACATAGGTCATACTTAAGAAGAAATTTAACCATCTCCATATCGTCAAATTTCAAAATATAAAACCAAGCAGTTGTTAGTTCTAGAAGCATAAATCTAGCATTAATATCTGCCCCCTTTTGTAGTAGAAGCTTTGCAGCTTCAATATTATTACCTTCAACGGCTGAATGAAAAGGTGTTTTACTATTTTTAGAAGCTCTTTGATCTACAGTAAAAATATTTTTTCAAGCAGATAATTTATAATATCTAAACATCCTCTTTCTGCAGCAATATTAAGTATATTTAATCTTTTACTAAAATATGTTGTTACAAAATATGGATTACCTCCATTTTCAATAAAATACTTTATTACAGGCAATAAATCATAATCAACAGCCCTTTCTACTATTGCTTCTACTTTTTTATCGTTATAACCATACTTAAATTTTAGTAATTCTTCTTCAGATAAATTGTGTTTTTCTTTATACAATTTCAAAAATAACTCCGTTAATCTTTCTGAAGTTAATTCTTCTAACATAATTTTATCTTAATTGAATTATAAGCATATCATATAGTTTATAAATACTTATCCAGCACATCCGACATGATTTTACGAGCTATTGGGGCGGCTGCTTTACTGCCCCCTCCCCCATGATCAATAAAAACAGTAACGGAATATTGAGGATCGTGATAAGGAGCGAAGCCTAAGAACAAGGCATGATTACGCCTCTCCCAAGCAATAGAATCACGGCTTAAATCATCTTTAGCATTTAGTTTACCTTGTACTTGAGAAGTACCTGTTTTACCGGCAAGCTGCCTATTTTCACCTAAAATTCTATTATAGTACGCTGTACCTCCCGCAACATTAACGGTATTGTACAAACTTTCTTGTATTATTTTGATATTTTCGGGCTTAATATTGACATTATAAAATTCCGGATCATTTTTTAATATTCTGGGTGTATATAGCTTGCCATTGCTTGCAATAGCCGTAATAAATCTTGCAAGCTGCATTGGTGTCACTCCTAAAAATCCCTGTCCGATTGCTAAATTAAAACTATCCCCTAGTGACCAAGGAAGCTTTAATTTTTTCTTTTTCCATTCTTTGGAAGGAACGAAACCCGTATTTTCAGGAGCTAAATCAATACCGGTCTTTGAACCGAATCCCAATTCTCTTGCAACTTCAAGAATTTTATCCGGACCTATTATTCTTGCTAATTCATACATATAAATATTACAAGAATGCTTTAAAGCAGACATCATATCAAGAGTACCATGTCCGCTATGATTCCAACATCTAAAGCTATTAGTATTAAGGGCAGAGCTACCGTCACAAAAAATGGTTTTATTAGGATTAATCCCTACTTCAAGGGCTGCAAGTACGGTAATTATTTTAAAAACTGAACCTGGGGGATACAAGTTTTGTATTACCTTATTAATTAAAGGTTTATAAGGATCCCCTGTTAAACTTTGCCAATAATTTTCTGATAATTTACTAAAATTATTTGATTCAAAACCTGGTGTGGAAGCACAAATTAGTACGTTTCCGGTTCTAGTATCCATAACTATTGCTGAAGAACCTTTAGGATTTAAATATTGCTGTATATTTTGTTGAAGAGAAGCATCAATATTTAAATGCATATCTTCACCTGATTTAGTAGGGGTTACCGCTATTTCTCTTACCTGTTTACAGTAAGCATTTACTTCTCACTTAATAGGTTATCTCGGTCAAATAAATGAGCAAGAGAAGCAAGAGTTAAATATATATAGTTTAAGTGATTTTAATATAGGTAAGTCCGGCATTGAAAAATATTACGATAACAAATTACGAGGAGAATTCGGTTATAAAAAAGTAGAAGTAAATGCTTACGGTAAACAGGTAAGAGAAATAGCGGTAAAACCTTGAATATCCTGTATCAATAAATATTGAGGCTAGTTTATGCTTTTGTTCTTCAATCACCGATACTTGCTGCCAATCAAGCTGATCAAATATTACTAAAGGTGTATGACGACTAGATTTTTTAATCTTTTGCTTAATATAATTATATTCTTCCGGAGATAAATTTAAAATATTACTAATTATTTCTAATTCATCCCTATAATTACTATCAATGCTTCTATCTATTACTAGCTGATAACATGGTTTATTAGTAGCTAAAATATTGCCGTATAAATCATAAATTCTTCCTCTACTAGGCGGAAGTACAACAAAATTAATACGGTTTTTATCCGATAAAGTCTTATATTCTTCACTTTTAATAAGCTGTAAATAAAACATTCTTATTCCAAGCAAAGATAAAAATCCGAGTTTACCTACCCCAATTATAAAGGCCCTTCGTGAAATTAACTCACTATGTAGTATTTTTTTATTTAGCATACTTTTTAAATTAATCCATAGGAGAGTCAGGTATAAGACGAACTAAATTATAAGAAAATATAGTTGTTAAAAATTGAAGGAAAATTGTTAAATATCCGTCTGCTTCTAACTTTTTGATTGTTACTAATAAATATTTAAAATTCAATATAAATAAACAATAAACGCAAAAAATAATGAAATTTGTTAAATTATTTTTAGTTACAAAATATTTTGAAGATACTTTATAAATCATATATGCCAATAAAAAAACTAACGAATTTGTACCGATAGGCATCCCACTTATTTGATCTATCAATAGACCGAGAAAAAATATTTCAAAAATATTTAAGGAGTATAACGACATAAAATAATAAATAAATATAATTTCTATCGCCGGAAAAATTCTGCTTTGAATATTTATTTTATAACTTACCAACGGAAATAATATTATAAAAAAACATAATAAAGCAACCAGCAATTTTAATATTATTTGTAAGCTATTTTTATATATTTCTTGTTTTATTTTTAACATAAATAGTTTTTTATATATAATTTTGTCGGCAATTGTCATGCTGCCGCTTGATTGGCAATTAGGTTGTCATCCCGCGACCCGATCGCGGGATGACAACGAGAATGCTGATCCACCCAACAACCATATCCACCGTGTACAAAATATAAATTAATTTTCTATTTTGTACAGTTTAAAAAAATGAATATAGACTCTATAATAACTCACAACAACTAGGGTTAGTCTTTTATCATTACCGCTAAGCTCTAATTCTTCTTGTTCATCGCAACTTGTGGAGAAAAATGGTTTGTTTTGTTATATTTTAATTTTTTGACATAAAAACCTCCTTTTTAGCTTATAAAAAAGAATGATACTCCTCGCAGCAGAGCTGCGAGATATCTAAAAAAGTTTTAGTTGCTTCTGATGAAAAGCTTTATATGATGGTCGATCCGCACCTTGATTCTTTACATAGTTGTGTAATTTTTTCTCATCTCTATGTTTTCCAACCGTACTCATAAAATATCCATTAGTCCAAAATTCGGTACCCCATAATTTATTTTCTAATTCAGTCTGTGCCTAGTTATAGTCCTACTAAAGTAGCTAGGATAGTGAAAAGTATAACAGCTAAGAAAATGTTTGAGAAATTTCCTGACTTAAAAAATAAATTATGGGGTACCGAATTTTGGACTAATGGA
>JAPYLE010000057.1 GCA_027293795.1 Rickettsia endosymbiont of Ixodes persulcatus | reverse complement strand
TTTAAACCTAAAAAGCTAGGTCTAGTGTAAAAAATTATGAAAATGCAGTCAAATGTTATAAAAATAATTATAATAATCAGCTTATTAATAGGAGTGGGAGCATTATATTTATTGCTATCTTTAAGAACGCCTGAAAAACCGGTTCTAATAGCATAAAGATTAGAAACTCCTTTATGTAGTTCCTCCTTAATTCTTTCATAAATCAATACATTAGCATCAACAGCCATACCCATAGTTAGTATTATTCCTGCAATTCCGGGCAGAGTTAAAGTAGCTTGGAAAAGTGAAAGTAAAGCTAGAATATATAATAGTGCAAGGCTTAAGGCTATATTGGCAAATAAACCAAGTACACCGTAAGACCAAATCATAAATATACACACTGCTATAAACCCTATAAGTCCCGCTTTTTTGCCCGACTCTATAGAATCAGTTCCCAAATTTGGACCTATACTTCTTTCTTCAATAACGTTAAGCGGGGCAGGGAGAGAACCGGCTCGCAATAATAGTGCAAGCTCATTTGCCGACTCAACGGTAAAATTTCCTGTTATTATACCGCTTCCGCCCATAATTGCTCCATTTATCGTTGGGGCACTTAGTAATTTATTGTCTAAAACTATAGCAAGGCGTTTACCGGTATTATTTTTAGTTATTTCACCGAATATTTTACTACCTAAATTGTTAAAAGAAAAAGCAACTACTGCTTGCGAATTTTGATCAAAAGAAGCTGAAGCCGTGATTAGTTGATCCCCACCTAAAACAACTTTTTTCTTTATAACTACATAATACTCCCCTTGACTTTCGCTATCTCCCTTAACTAGCATTGAACCTACCGGAACGTGTCCTTTTACTGCTTCTTCGATATTGGCATTTTCATCAACTAAATGAAAAGTTAGCTTAGCGGTTTTGCCTAATATGTTTTTTAGGTAAGAAGGATTTTCTTCACCGGGAACTTGCAGTAATATATGCTTATCGCCTTGTTTTTGTAGTGTCGGCTCTTTAGTACCGGTACTATCAACTCTCATGCGAACGATCTCAATAGATTGGTCTACTACCTTGTCAAGTAAGTCATTTAATCTAGATTCGCTGTAGCTAAGCTTTATTTTATTTTCATTAACTTCAACTATAATTTCAGAATCGATTTTGTTAATTATTTTCTTTAACTGCTTCAATTCTTCCGATGTTCTTAATTCTAATTGAATGCTATTTTGTTTAACTAACAGATTTTTATAGCCAATTTTATCCTCACGAAAATTTTTGCGTAAAGTATCGGCAAGATTTTCCATTGAATAATTTAAGTAGGTGTCAAAATCAACATCGAGTAATAAATGGGCCCCCCCTCTAAGATCAAGCCCTAGATTTACTGAAGCATGAGGCAGAAACTTAGAGTTTACCTGCATGAAATTAGGTAGGGCACAAATAACCGCAAAAACTGTACATATAATTGAAAGAAAAATTTTCCACTTAGGAAGATTTTGCACCGCTTACCTTCTCATCTTTTTTATTGTTTTCTTTTTTAACCGGAACTTCCTTAGAGCGGCTGGTTATATCGATAATAGCACTTTTTAAAACTTTAATATGTACATCCTTAGCAATTTCAATCTCAATATTAGGATCATTGGCACTAACTTTAGACACAATACCGTAAATGCCGCTATTTGTTAGAACTTCTTCACCTTTTTTAACTTCGCTTACTAATTCCTCTCTTTCTTTACGATGTTTTTCTTGTGGGCGTAATAGTAAGAAATAAAAGACGGCAAAAATTAAAACCATCGGTATTAAGCTTGTTAACCCGAATTGTAGAGAATTTGTTTCTACAGGCACTACCTCTGTTTCCTGTATTTCTATAGTGTCGTTATCATTTGCCTGATTATCTTGCGTACTTGCTGACATATGTAATTTCCTAATTGTTGCAATAAAATAAAAATAGCTACCTAAAGCTTTTAATGCAAGGGTAAAATAAAAATATAAAGTTAATCAAAGGTAATACATTGTATTTAAATGTATTTTATGCTAATATGAACTACTGAAAAATGATAAATGGCTATTTTTATGACAGTTATAACTACTAGAATTTCTAATGAACTAAATATTAACTTTCTAATGTTGCTAAGGAAATCGATAGACCAAAAGGATATATTGTACGTAAAGCAATAGAAAGTTATATAGAAGAAAAAACAGATTTATTAATTGCTTTGTCTCGTATAGAAAAAGGAGAAGAAGTAATTTCATTAGAAGATATTAAGAAAAAACATGGTTTGGAAGATTGAATTTACTATGAGATCCATAGCTTAATTAATCTTGTCGCATAGCTCCAAAATTATGATAAACTTACCAATGTCATTCCTGCGGAAGCAGGAATCCAGAAAAAATAACCCTAATATTGGTACAAAATACATATTCGGTAAAATAAGTATATAAAAAACAAGTTTTTTATATACTTTACTGGATTCCCGCTTTCACGGGAATGACATTTTTTAGTATGAGAGGTAATTGGAGCGGGTGAAGGGATTCGAACCCTTGACTTCGACCTTGGCAAGGTAGCGCTCTACCCCTGAGCTACACCCGCTTAAATAAAACAACAGCGTTTTAATATAAAAAATTTAAGGGGATCAAAATTAATTACATTAAAACGCCTTAGTGCTTTTTAATCTAAGCGAATCTAAATATAAGTAATTATAAGACAAATTGCAAGTATTAAATTAAAAATTTATTGGTATTGCTAAATAAAGATAGATACCGGCATTGCAAGCATTTGCTCGGAGCGTGGCAATCCAAAAAATGTAATAAAAAATGCTATGAATTAGAATTTTTATTCTTCCTTGCTTTGTCAAAATTTTCAATTTTTCTTCGCAATGACGATATCAACCCTTTCGAGGCAATGACCTAAGATTTAATCTCTTAGGGTTTAATTCCCCGAAGCTTTGCTTCGTGATATGATGTATGGATGGAAGAGAGTAGGTACATACATAAGGGCCATAATGTTACAGTACTTATTTATCATTTAGTAACGCCTGCAAGATATCGTAGAGCAATTTTGATAAGAAGTTAGATAATTATTTATGCAAAATATGTTTAGAAATTGAAGAAAGATACGAGATAAGATTTTTAGAAATTGGAGTAGATAAAGATCATGTGCATTTTCTAATTCAGTCTGTGCCTAGTTATAGTCCTACTAAAGTAGCTAGGATAGTGAAAAGTATAACAGCTAAGAAAATGTTTGAGAAA
>JAPYLE010000056.1 GCA_027293795.1 Rickettsia endosymbiont of Ixodes persulcatus | reverse complement strand
AAACAGGTTATGTTAATTATGCTAGTAGTGGGCATTGTGCCTGTTTAGTCGGTCAGGTCTGAAAGGAAGCAGCCGGAGCGGGATTTGGTGGGTCATTACTAGCATTATTCTTAAAAGAATTGGATGTCATACCTATTTTTTATTGTCATCCCGCGACTTGATCGCGGGATCCAGAATACTGAAATTATTAGTTATACTTTTGGATACCGTGGTCAAGCCACGGTATGACATCGAGTACTTTTTTCGAATCGTGCAACAACACCTACAAGTGAGCTAGAATGACATTAAAGGTAACTAGATCTTATAACAATCGTGACCGATATAAATTCATCTAATCAGTATATTCCTTTTGCAAGGAAATATCGTCCTAGTAACTTTGCCGAGCTTCAGGGGCAAGAGGTGCTAGTCAAAGTTTTAAGCTATACTATTTTAAACGATAGGCTTGCTGGAGGTTATCTTTTAACAGGTATTAGAGGGGTCGGTAAAACTACCTCGGCCCGCATTATTGCTAAAGCCGTAAACTGTTCTGCTTTAATTACTGAAGACACTGTAGTCAATTCAGTTAAACTTAAATACAAGGAGCAAGGAGCGAAGCCTATAGATAATAGGAGAGCGACAAGCGACAATGTAGACAAGTTTAAATCAATTGACTACACTATTAGAACATGTGAAGAATGTACGAATTGCATTAGTTTTAACAATCATAATCATCCTGATATAATCGAAATTGATGCGGCAAGTAAAACTAGCGTAGATGATATACGTAGAATTATAGAATCAGCTGAGTATAAACCTCTACAAGGTAAACATAAAATCTTCATTATTGATGAGGTGCATATGCTTTCTAAAGGAGCTTTTAATGCACTTCTTAAGACTTTGGAAGAACCGCCGCCTCATATAATATTTATTTTTGCAACGACGGAAGTGCAAAAAATACCTGCAACTATTATTTCAAGATGTCAACGTTATGATTTAAGGCGTCTGAGTTTTGAAGAGATTTTTAAATTACTTGAATATATAACTAAGCAAGAAAATTTAAAAGCCGATATAGAAGCACTAAGAATTATATCTTTTAAATCAGAAGGTTCAGCACGTGATGCAGTATCTATTTTAGATCAAGCAGCTAGTATGTCGGCAAAATCCGATAATATAATTAGCCCTCAAGTAATTAATCAAATGCTTGGACTTGTTGATACTTCAATTATAATAGAATTTTTCGAATATATTATCCGTAGAAAGACGGAAAAAGCTATAAATTTAATAAATAAGCTTTATGGGTTTTCGGTTAATCTTGAGATTTTTATAGAATCGGTAGCAGATTTTATTGCTTATCTTAATAAAGTAAAAATGTTACCTAATTATAGTTTGCCTATATATGAATCCTTTAATGATAGAATTAAAAATATCTTGAGTGAAATTAGTTTGCCGTATCTGTCAATCTTATGGCAAATATATAATAAAGGAGTAGTGGAAATAAAAATTTCCTATAATCAACTGACAGAAACGGAAATGTTAGTTATAAAATCTATATATTCGACGTCGCTACCATTCCTTGCAGATTTTGACATTAATAATCAAAATTTAAATCAATCAATTAATCCAGAAATAAAAAAAAATTTGAAATTGTAGATTTTCTTGAATATCTATATAAAAATAATGAAATAGATATATATTACTTCCTGCTCAATCATACGGAACTTAAAAATTTTGGTGATAATAGATTAGAGTTCTTCAGTCTTGAAGTTATAAGCAAGATAAAAAAACAAATAGAAGATTTATTGGTTGCTTTTAGCAAGGAAAAATTTGAGGTTATAATAATAAAAGAGCAGAACAAGCAAACCTTAAAGAATCAGCTCATAGGGAAGATTGAAGCAAGTAATGATTTTGCTTTAATTAAAAAACATTTCCCAAATGCAATGATTTCAGATATTTTACTTAAAAATTAAAGAATAGAATCATGGTAAATTTTAATCAGTTTTTAAAACAAGCCCAATCAATGCACAAGAAAATGCAAGAAGCCCAAGAGCAAATAGCAAATGCAAGATATACCGGTAAAGCCGGAGGCGGGCTTGTTGAAATTACTATCACCGGTCGTAGTGAAGTAGAAAAGGTTTCGGTTGATGAATCTTTATTAAAAGCAGAAGAAAAAGAGATGCTTGAGGATTTAATTAAAGTTGCCTTTAATGATGCTAAACAAAAATGTGATGAAAATTCCCAAAATTCTTTATCAGGAGCCTTAAACGGCATAAATTTACCACTGGGTTTTAAAATGCCGTTCTAACCACGGCTCTTGTGTCATTCTAACCAAAAGCAGGAATCTAGGCTGTTGTCACCCCGCGGCTTGACCACACGCGGGTTCTTGTACCCTAGATTGCGTCCTAAGATACCGCTACAAGCTCCGCGGTATGACAATAAAAGGTTTCCCACTTTTAGCTAGAATGACATCGAACTCGTTTTAAGAGCTATGCAACAAAACCTTCTAAGTTCTGTAAACTTCTTTGGAAAGATGTCTAATAATTCAAGATCAATAAATCCTTATCAATCCTGAAACCTTTAAAACGTTCTAATAGCGACATACCAAGCAGTGAAATATCAAGATCACCAAGACCTATATGACCTTTGATGTTCTTAAATTCCGTACCGATTACTACACTATTTAAGGTTATAGGTGCGGCTTTATTTTCACCGTTAGCTGTTAGGTAAGTTCTAGTATATTTTAATTTAGTTAAGTCAAAGCCTAATTTTTGGGCATCTTCTTTAGTTAAAGCTATATCACTTGCACCAGTATCTACCATAAATTTTATTTTAATGTTATTTACAAAAGCATTGATATAGAAATGCCCGTCTCCGCTACGGGCTATAATAATTTCTCCAACTTCAGTAGACCATTTATATGATGGAATTAAAGCAGACATTACTCTATGATAAGCGTAGTTCAGCTCAAACCTAAAAGCATAACTGGTTATTATAACTAAAAAAATTGCTGCCCACATTGTTAATTGTAAGCAAAATTTGCGCACCTCATTTTGGCTAATAGTACTATAAATTATACTAAATAATATTAATAATGACGCACAAAAACTTCCTATATTTTGTGGTGCTTTAAAAAATTTCGGATAATGTTGATTGATATATTTGTATAATAAACCACTTACAATTATGGTACTGCAAACGATAAAAACAAATTTTATAAGTTTTTTATTCATATAATACAACTTTCTTAATCTATATAATCGAACCAAAGTCCAAGTCCATTTTTAAGTGGAAATTTACCTTCTTGATTCACTAAATAATAATTCCAAGTTTCTTCTGACGGTATAAAGCCAATAAAAGCACTAATACCGTTAATATGGCCTGAGTGAAAAATTAAATCTTTATTTGAGCGTCCTTTGATCTTGAGAATACGCCATCCAAGAGCATAATATGACTCGATCATTTTTTGATCAATAGGCCAACCGGTTGCCATTTAAATCCAAAAACATCCTTGTTTGATTTTACTATTTTATACATACGATCTAAAGTGCTTTTAGAAATAAGATTTGGTTTATAACCAAAACTAAGTTTGAATATTTCAATCATTCCATCTATCGATGCAAAAATACCGGCAGATGCAGGCACCATACGCATCAAGTTAAGCCATAATTGTTAATAATTTTAGTGTATTTAAGGAAGATAATCTGGTTTTACAATATTTATCTTTCAAAGAAAATTTTCCCCAATCTATAATTAATTTCTTAAGGAACTGCTTTAAATCATTAAGAAGTCCAGTAATAGACAGGAATAATTCTCTTGACCTTTTCTGTAGTTCAATAAATGC
>JAPYLE010000055.1 GCA_027293795.1 Rickettsia endosymbiont of Ixodes persulcatus | reverse complement strand
CACATCAGTCTAATAGTGTTAATGTAACGGTTATATGATTAATAGGCATATTGGTACACATGAGCCAGACATGATTTTGCACATACGGGTCGCATAAGCTTTAGCTTCATATGCGACTTCTAGTCGCTATAAAACAAACTTTCATCTTTCAGATGAAAGTGGTTGATTTAGAAATTTTTCAGCCTCAAGAGCTGCCATACAACCACTACCTGCAGCAGTTACTGCTTGTCTATAAATTTTATCCTGAACGTCACCGGCAGTGAAAACACCTTCTACGCTAGTTTTAGTCGTGCCTGGCTTTGTTATGATATAATTATCATCATCCATTGCAATTTGTCCGGTAAATAAGCTTGTATTCGGTGCATACCCGATAGCTACAAATACACCGCTACAATTCACTAAACTAATCGCTTTAGTGTGAACATTTTGAATTTTAACTCCGGTAACGGATTTTGGTTTATTATTACCGACAATCTCATATACTACATGATCCCAAATTACCGATATTTTAGGATTTTTAAATAATCGATCCTGTAATATTTTCTCAGCTCTAAAACTATCTCTTCTATGCACTATAGTAACTTTGTTAGCATGATTGGTTAAGTATAAAGCTTCTTCTACTGCACTATTCCCTCCCCCTACTACAACTATTTCTTGATTCTTAAAAAAGAAACCATCACAAGTAGCACATGCTGAAACACCAAAACCGCGAAACTCCTGCTCTGAAGCTATACCAAGCCATTTTGCTTCCGCACCGGTACAAATGATTATACTTTCTGCTTCATACTCATTCCCGGCTCCGGTAAATACTTTAAAAGGTCTTTTTGATAAATCCACCTTTTCTACGTAATCACTAACAATTTCCGTACCGACATTTTTAGCCTGCATAGACATCTGCTCCATAAGCCAAGGTCCTTGCACCGTTTCCGCAAACCCGGGATAATTTTCAACATCGGTGGTAATTGTAAGCTGCCCACCGGGCTGCATACCATTGATTAATATTGGTTTTAAAGCAGCTCTAGCCGTATAAATAGCGGCACTTAAACCTGCGGGACCTGAACCTATTATTAGTACTTTAGCAGTAATTTTCATAATTATATTTATCTATTAATTTTCTTTTTTGTTTTCTAATTTCTCTAACCAAGATTTGACATAGTTAATTTCTTCAGGGTTCATTAGAGAAGGTGTATGCCCTGCGTATTTTATTTCATAAAGATCAAAAGTTTTTGTTTCTTTCATTTTTTTAACGGTAGATTTTGTTAAAATTTGAGATTTCATCCCATGAATTACTAATGTTTTACATTTTATTTTATTCCATACTGACCATAACTTAACATCTTCTTGGTTACCGGCATTTTTTATTCCTTTTGTTATAGCAGGATCATAATTCATTTTATATTTTCCACCAAATGTAGAAATAACACTATATTTTGTTAAATAATCCCAATCTTCTTCGCCTTTGATACCTGATTGTGCATAAATAAGCTTTAGATGTTCTTTGGCACCAGCCAAATCATCTAAGATAATCGTTTTTTTAGCATAACCTCCAATTTTAATTAAAGGAGCGGCATCGATAAATGCTCCTATATCATTTAATATTAAGGCTTTAAAAATATTTTTATATTTACTGGCAAGTACCATACCTATAATACCGCCCATTGAAGTACCAAGCCAAATAGGTTTTTTAATATTTAGTCTTTTAAAAAAGAATAACGTATCTTTAATATAGGTAGTACAATTATAATTATTAGCTTTTTTAAAATTTTCGCTATCACCGCGACCAGGATAATTTATTGAAATTACTCTATAATTTTTACTCAATTCTTTAGCTATCTTATCAAAATCATGGGCATTTCTAGTTAAGCCGTGAGCGCATACTATTATATTTTTATTTTTAGGATCACCGAATTCCACATAAGAAATTTTGTGTTTCGGTATATATTGAAGAGGTAATAAATTAATATAGGGACCAATTTTTATTGAATTAATTTTCATATAAACCTATTAATACCAATTTAGAATAAGTTTTAAAGAAATCATTGTCATCATGTTATTAATTTAAGTCACTTAAAAATATACTGACCATCGTCGGCATATATATAACTACAAAAAGCAAAGATAAAAACACAGTAGCAGCAACTTTCTCAGGATAAAATTTCTGTAAATTCGCTATAACTATAGTATTTGCAGCAAGCGGTGCTGTGGAAAGTAGCTTTAAGGCATTATAGTAATCATTGTTATACCATTTTGTTACAAAATGATCAAACATGATAAATAACCCTACCCCCAAAGGATAGAATAAAAATTTAGCAGCAAAAGTAGCAAGAGTAAATTTTATATCGACTTCAAATTTTTGCAGGGACGAAAGAGCAAGACCCACCATAACCATACCGAGTATCGAAAAAGAGCCTTTCATATTATATATAAAATCATCTAAAAAATCCGGTAAAGTAAAACCGCAAAAACTAAACAAACATCCTAAGAAAAAAGCATTTAAAATTGGCAGTTTTACTACTTTTAATATACTATCGGTAGTATTAGCAAAGCTCCTCATACAAATATAAAAACCGACGGAACATTCATAAATATTAACTCCTATAACAGCCATCATGTAAATACTTAAAGTATAATCATCAAAAAGTGCCGCAGCTATAGGCAGCATAAAATACCCGCCATTTGCCGTACCTGCAGATAAAGCTATAATATTACGTGTATGATCCTGCCAAAATTTACCAAAAAAACAATAAGAAAAGAGCGATAAGAGTGTTGCGATTACAAATGTTACGACTGTAACACTTAATGCCGAAAGTGTTAAGGTTGTACTAGCAGGTATAGTAAAAAATACTATGGGCGATATAAAATAGAACAGTAACGAAGAGATACTATCTCTTTCAACATTTGAATATTTACCTGCTAAAAATCCTATTACTACACTTAATAATACCGAAACGGTTTTAAAAAAAACTATACTAAAGATTATCATGTAATGAGCTAAAGATATAATTATTTATAATACATGAGATTTTATTTTTTTCACTAGATTTTATAAAGATTTTTATTTTCGTAAACTTTTAATTGAAATATCAAAAGAATTATATTTATTTAAAGCTTCTAATTTAATATAATATTTTATTATTTATGCAAAATTTATTATCCTTATTCATTATATTTTTATGCTTAAATTCCTATTCTAATCCTATGCCGCTTGGTCTTGAATTGAATAAAAATACCAATAATAGATCTAACAAAAAAATACAAAATTATCAATAAAGAACCTAATTATTGGCAAGAATATAATTATTATATAGAACCAAACGGAAAAACTACCTCTAAAGCTTTATGTAATGATTTTAATTTAATAGAAGCCGTTATTTTAACTATAGATAAAAATAAATTTGAAGAATTTTATAGCATCTTAAAAGATAAATGTAGTTTAGAAGAAGAAAATAATAAAGTTGCTACTTTCAAGGATGGTGATTGTTTAGTAATACTTGACTCTTCTGAATTAAATCCTGAAATGGAACTTGTATATATAACGAACGGTTTCTATAAAGAATTTTTAAATAAACTAGATAAAGAAGAAAAACTAGAGCAAGAGCAGATGAAGAGATTATTGTAGTACTTGTCATCCCGCGACTTGGCCACGGTATCCAAAAACAACTTAAAGTATACATTTTAACTGGATACCGTGGCCAAGTCGCGGGATGACAATCAAAAAACCGATCCATGCCAACGCCTATGTAGGAATAACACACGAAGCCAATTCGGAAATTATAGGCATTTGTAAATTATATTTTTTTATCAAATCTAAAACCGATTTTAATGCTTCTCTTCCCTCTACTAGTTCTTTATATTCCTGTAAAAATTTCTTTTTATCGCTACTAATTCCAAGCTCATAACCGAATTTTGTATTACGTGAGCCTAAAGAGTAACAGGTAAGTACTAAATCGCCTACTACTCCTGCTTCTAATAATATATCTAGCCCCTCTTGCATGCCACCTAAAGCTTTAGATAAAATTGTAATTTCTTTTAAGGCAGATACTATAAGTGTTGCTCTTGCATTTTCGCCCTGCTCTTTTGCTAAATCAATCCCACTTTTAATAGCAAAGATATTTTTCAATACTCCTGTCACCTGCAATGTCACAATATCGCTTGTCACATTAGTAGTAAAAATTTTTGAACCTAGATTATTGGCTATTTTATTTGCTACATCTATATCTAAACTTGCAATGCTTGCTGAAGCCGGTAAATTTTTAGCAAGTTCCTTTGCAAGATTAGGACCGGATAGAAATGCTATAGAGTTATACGGTAATAGGGTTTTAAGTCTATCAGAAAATAATTCATTAGGATTACGGGCAAAACCTTTTGTTGCGATTAGAAGAGTATTGTCTGTGGAAATGCCATGAATTTTTAATAATTTTATTGAATCATCGAAAGCGTAAGACTGTACTGCAATAATAATCAGTTCAGAATCCTTAATTATATCTAAGTTTGTAGTAGCCTGTAAATGAGAAGGTAGTTTAATATCCCCTAAATATTTTAAGTTAGTTTTGTTATGTAAAATTTCTTTTACTATTTCCTCATCACGTAAAAATAAAGTAATATTATTATAGCTTCGTGCTGCTAAAGAAGCTAGGCTAGTACCAAAACTCCCTCCCCCGTAAACCGCAATATTTTTAAATTTACTCACTTATAACTTTCTCGATATTTACTATTATAACGGGTGATTTATTTATTTCTTGTTTTAAGGTTTTACGGATTGTCCCTTTTATTGCCTCGATCACTTGCTCATCCGATAATAGTTTTTTAGCTTGTTTATTTTGAATGGTAACAAGCTCTTTAATATCGTTTTTAATTAGATTAACTAACGCAACATCCTCCTTTGGATCAAGCAGTCCAGGCATAGACAACATTGGGTTTGCAGCAAGCAAGCCTTTTTTATTGATTACTACAGATGCTATTACGATACCCGACTCACGCATACGTCTTCTAGCTTTAAAAATCGGCGATTCTACAGGGAGTAAATAATTACCGTCTACAGCTAAATAACCACTTTCAACTTTTGAAATTACTTTTGCATTATTAGGTTCAAGCAATACTACTCTACCATTTTCAACCTCTACTGCCTGTTTTATACCGTTTTTCTTAGCAAGCTTAACATGTTCATAAATATGCACAGGCTCACCATGAACAGGAATACAAATATTCGGTCTAATTAAAGAATACATTTTTTTTAGTTCGTCAATCGATGGATGTCCTGAAACATGGACAAAATGGTCTCGCTCGGTAATAACTTCTACACCGGCTTTAACAAATATATTAAATAATCTAAATATTTTCTTTTCATTGCCGGGAATAATTTTTGAAGAAAAAATCATTGTATCTTTAGGAGCAAGCTTTATAGATGGGTGAGAATTACTAGCCAGTTTTGCAGTGGCGGCCATAGGCTCACCTTGACAACCGGTAGCAATTACTAACAATTCTTCTCTGCTAAATCTGCTAACATCACGTTCACTAATTAGAGGAGTAATATCTTTAAAATAGCCGCTTTCTTGAACAGCAAGCATCATACGATGCAAACTTCTACCGGTTAAGACTACTTTTCTACCCGCAAGCCCTGCGGCATGAATTATTGTATCAAGTCGTGCTAAATTGGAGGCAAAGGTTGAAACTACTACCATTTGAGGGCAGCCGGCTATGATATCTACTAAACTTTTTCTAACATCACCTTCAGAACCTGAGCTTCCCTTATTAAACACGTTAGTTGAATCACAAACAAGTGCAAGAACCCCTTCATCTCCATAAGATTTTAAAAGTTCCTCATCGGCTTTTTTACCAAGTATCGGATCGTTATCAAATTTCCAATCTCCCGTATGTAAAATATTACCCGCCTCCGTACGGATCATAATTGCTTGCATTTCAGGAGCCGAGTGAGTCAGCGGCACCATTTCTAAGGAAAAAGGATCTAGATTTATTTTACTACCCGGTTTTACTTCATGAATTTTTATATTTTTAGCAAAATCATATTCATTTAAACGAATCTTTAAAAAGTTTGCCGTAAAAGTAGTAGTATAAATAGGACATTTAAGGCTATTCCATAAATATTGAACACCGCCTAGATGATCTTCATGAGCATGAGTTAAAATCAGACCTACTATATCTTTTTTATATTTTTCAATAAAGCTACTATCGGCAATTATCATATCAACACCGGGTAAATAATCATCGGCAAAACCACTACCGCAATCAATCATTAGCCATTTCCCTTTATAATGATAAAGATTAAGATTCATACCTATTTCATTAGATCCTCCTAGCGGCACAAATAATAAATCATTTTTATGGTTTTTAATGTTGAATGATGACATAATTTAACTTAATATTTATTTTATTACTTTATTCTTATAACTTATTATTAGTTAAGCGTCTATTATTAAAAAAGAAATTCATATAATGAATATAAATAAAATAGCATTGATTTATAATAAAGATTCTAAATCTTTAGCAATTATAGAAGAAATAAAAAAGCTATATAATTATTGTGAGATAGAGGAAGCAGAAGTAATTATAGTAATAGGAGGCGATGGAGAATTACTACATAATATTCACCGCTATATGCATCTTAACCTCCCCTTTTACGGAGTTAATTTAGGAAGCCTCGGCTTTTTAATGAATCCTTTAGATACTAAGGATTTATTACAAAATGTACATGAAAGTACGGTTTCTATACTAAATCCTCTTCTTATGCAAGCCGAAGATACGAGCGGTCAAATATATACGGCACTTGCTATTAACGAGGTATCGATATTTCGCAAAACTAATCAAGCTGCTAAATTTAGAATAGACGTAAACGGGATAGAGAGAATGAGTGAATTAGTAGCAGACGGAGCTTTAGTTGCAACACCTGCCGGAAGCAGTGCTTATAATTTATCTGCCGGCGGTCCTATTTTACCGCTTGAATCAAACATGTTATGCCTAACCCCTATCTGCTCGTTTAGACCACGTAGATGGCATGGTGCTTTACTGCTTTCATCTGCTATGATTAAATTTGAAATATTTAATACAACCAAAAGACCGGTAAATGCTACTGCTGACTTTCAGGAGTTTAATAATATAATACAGGTTACCGTTAGCTCTACTAAAGATAAGCCTATCAAATTGCTCTTTAATAAAAATCATACGTTGGAAGATCGAATTATTAAAGAGCAATTCGGCGGGTAATTATTAAGAAATATTAATGATTTTTTAACTAAGAATTAAATTAATGTATACCTTGTTAAAATAACTAGGTATTATATGAAAGCAAAAAAGTCCTCTACAGGAGTTTCGCACTTAGCAAAATTGCGTATCAGCTAGAAGCCATCTAATGTTGTTCTGAATTGATGTTTTTATAACTTCCCAATTTTGTTGATATAAAGTAATTTTTTTATTTTTTCTTAGGTTACTAACCCATGTCCAACCTAAATTACCTATATGTTTCAAACTCTCCAAACCGCTATACCTAGTATAATACTTAATTCTTTAGCTGTTTTATCATGATTATTGATGATTAATTCTTCAAATTCTTTGAGATTTATTCTTGCATTATAACCCCTTGCTGGACCATAAGGTTTTGCTTTTATATCTCCTGTTTCCCAT
>JAPYLE010000054.1 GCA_027293795.1 Rickettsia endosymbiont of Ixodes persulcatus | reverse complement strand
TGGACGCTCGCATAGCAGTGGATCAAGCCACGGTATGACCACGTCAAAATATCTACTTCCTCTCAAACTTGAATTCTGCTGTTTTTTTACGTCCAAAATCAGCAATGATAGTTTCACCGCCTATAGCGGTCTGACCTTTACTCACCAATAAAGCTGTTTTCAACGGTAGATAAACATCTACTCTACTACCAAAACGAATTATACCGTATCGCTCGCCCGTTTTAACTTCATTACCCTCTTCTAAATCACAAACTATACGCCTTGCTATAAGTCCGGCTATTTGAACAAAAACAATTTTCTGCCCTTGATCAGTTTCCATTAATACTGATTGACGCTCATTATAAATACTAGCTTTATCAAGTGAAGCATTAAAAAACTTTCCTGGATTATAATGAAGTGCTAAAATTTTTCCGTTTGCCGGAATTCTATTAACATGGACATTAAAAATATTTAGAAAAATACTAACTCTAATCATTACCACATCACCGAGCCCTAATTCTGGCGGCGGCAATGCTTCCTTAATTTCTTGAATTACTCCATCTGCAGGACTTATTACCAAATCATCATTTATAGGAACATATCGATCGGGATTACGAAAGAAGTAAATACACCACGCAGTAGCAATAAACCCAATACAGCCAAGTTTTTCATTAAATGATGCTAATAAAAAACTTACCAATGCAAAACTAGCAATAAATATATATCCTTCGCGGTGAATAATTTTAAATAAATCATTATATTGTTTCATTTTAATCTCTATGAATCTCCTTATTATTTTAACTATGCCTGTCTGCTGTATCTTCTTGCTTCTCATTCTAGTCTTCATCTTCTTCTTGAGGGGTAGTTTGGGCTTCTTGAGCAGAACCAAGAGCATATACGCATAAATCCGGAAGTGGAACACCGTTTTTTTTGGCAAGATCATTTAGCTGTGATATTGCTTTCATAACCTCATCAGGAATAGTACCGCCTCTTTCGTCAGATAACCATTTTGCTTGAAATTGTAGCGGATGATGCCCTTCTTGCGGCGTACCTATATAAAACCTAAACTTGGCTCTTTGTCCACCAAAATCACAGTCAAATTCAAACTCTTTATAATGTGCCACAACTTTATGAATAATAATTATATCTAATATTATTATATTCTAACAATAAAAATGTAAATCTAAAATAATTTCTTGTCTAATATTTTTTAAGTTTCTTAGCAATATAGCGATTTGAATATATAAATTTATCGCTAGAATCTATAATTATACCGCCTGCTTCCTTAATAAGAAGCTCAAATGCATAATATAATGTAAAATTTAATAATGATAAACATATTAAATCCGCTTTACCTGAAGCTACAAGCGTAGCCGCATAGCAAGGAGAGCCAAAAGATCTAATATTATCTACCTCCCCCCCCCAATTATTATGTTTTAAATCTTCAATAATTGCTAAACAGTTCTTTAAATCGGCATTATCGGAAACTCTAAGTCTTAATCCTTGATAATTAGAGTTTAAATTATTTTTTTCTATCCAAGCTCCTTTACCTTTTTCAGCATAATAAATTTCATTAAGGGCGGGAAAATATATTACTGTAGAAGCAGGAGTTAAAACTCCTTGATTCCTTTTAAAATAAGTTACGGATATCGCAAAAAAAGGTATGCTTCTAGCGAAATTATTTGAGCTATCTATAGGGTTAATTAAAAAAATACTCTCATAATTATTATTTAAATCGAATTTATCCTCTGGAAAAAATAAATATTGTGTATGTTTTTGTAATTCTTCACATAATAAAGTTTTCAATTTTAAATAAGATCGCTTGCAAAATTCTTCATTTCTTATAGAACTTTTTTGTAGCATTTCGAGTTCTAAAAAATCTCTATGCAAAAACTTAACTGCTTTACGCATGGCATTAATTAATAAATTAGTTATAGGATGCATTTAATTAATATTAAAGTAAATGAACAGTATACGAAGATCAACTTCAAAAAGAGCAAGGAGTGCAAAGTCCTCGGAACGCAGATACTTAATATAGTTCGTACCATAGCTCTTGTGGAATGACAATGCCAATTTTTGAAGTTCTATCTTAGTATACTTATTTGGCTCTTTCGACATATGTCATATCATCAGTTTTGACAACAATTTTTTCCCCTATTTCTAAATATTGCGGTACTTTAACTTTAATGCCGTTTGTTAAAATTGCCAGTTTATGAGAAGCGGTAGCAGTTGCTCCCTTTATTACCGGATCAGTTTCACTAATCTCAAGTATAACGGTTGGAGGAAGCCCAATATTTAAAGGCTTTTTATTATAAAATTCGACTTTAACAATCATATTTTCGGTTAAGAAAGGTAGTTTTTCTTCTAAAATTTCCTTGGGAACATTTATTTGATCAAAATGTTTGGTATCCATCAATACTAAATCATCACCTTCAAAATATAAAAATTGATAATCTTTTTGTTCAAGTTCGGCTTTTTCTAAATAATTAGAAGAACTAAATCTTTCATTACGCTTTGTCCCTGTTTTTAAATTTTTCATCTCAACTTGTACATAAGCTCCACCTTTCCCGGGTTGCGTATGTTCCGGCGTTTTGCTTACAACCCACAAATCATTGTTATAAACTAATATGTTACCTGTTCTAATTGAATTTGCTGAGATTTTCATATATTATACATTTAAGACTTAAAATAAAGTATAAATATACAAATTATTTCCTTTAAAAACAAGAATTTAATCTTATGACCACAATATTAGTAGTAGACGATATAGAAACCAATATTAAGTTACTAACAGCCAAACTTTTAAAAGAGTATTATACGGTTCTTACTGCAAATAGCGGCAAAGAAGCATTGGCAATTCTTAAAAAGGAAAAAATTGATATTATACTACTTGATGTTATGATGCCGGAAATGGATGGATTTGAGGTATGTAAAACGATAAAAACCGATCCGGAAACTACTCATATACCGGTTGTAATGGTAACTGCACTTTCTGATATTGATGATCGAGTTAAAGGTCTTGAAGCAGGAGCTGATGAGTTTTTAACAAAGCCGATTAATGATACTGCTTTATTTGTAAGGCTTAAATCGTTATCCAGAATGAAAAGCTTAATTGATGAATTAAAACTTCGTAATAGCACTAATGCATTATTAGGCATAACAAATATTGAAATGCATGAGACTTTTGCAGATAAAAAAATATTACTAATTAATGATGATGTAGTACAAGCAAAAAATATAAAACAAATGTTACTTAAGATTACCGCAAACGTAAAGGTGATAAGTAATTCTGATGAATTAGATATTATAAATGAATATACACCCGATTTAGTAATTATTAGTAGTATGCTCGAAAATGAAGATCCTTTAAGAATCAGTATTATTTTAAGAGGTAAAGCAGAAATAAGCGGAGTGGTAATAATTTTACAAATTGATGAAGACGGTATGCCTTTGGTTGTAAAAGGTATTGAACTCGGTATTAATGATTATTTCGTTTATCCTATAGAGGAAAGCGAATTGCTTGCTAGAATCAAAACACAATTAAGGCGTAAGCAATATCAAGATAATTTACGTAATGATCTTGAACAAAGTGTTAATTTAGCAGCTAAAGACGGCTTAACCGGCTTATTTAATCGTCGCTATTTCGATATACACCTCAAACAAATGATTGAGAAAACTAATAAAGAAAGTATTAAATTATATTTACTTATGTGCGATATCGACAATTTTAAACATGTAAACGATACTTATGGTCACCAAGCAGGCGATAAGGTTTTAACAATTGTGTCCCGTATTTTGAATAATACTCTCAGAGTAACAGATTTAATAGCAAGATTTGGCGGTGAAGAATTTACTATACTCTTAACGGATATAGATATTTCTCAAGCAATTGAAACTGCGGAGAGAGTTAGAGTTAAAATAGAATATATGGATTTTCACATTGAAGATCAAATGGAACCTTTAAAAAAAACTATTTCAATCGGAGTTACGGAATATAAAAAAGAAGAATCAATAGAATCTTTCATTGAACGTGCTGACAAAGCTATGTATGAAGCTAAAACAACGGGTAAAAATAAAGTAGTAAAATTATAATTGACTTTTTAAAGTAAAAAAATAATGAGAAATTCTTCCAAAAAACATCTTGATTTACCATATAGACCAGGAGTCGGCATGATGATATTAAATGCCAATAACCATATATTCGTCGGTAAAAGAATAGATACAAAAATATCTGCATGGCAAATGCCGCAAGGTGGGATCGTTCCCGGCGAAACTCCAAGTATTGCAGCAATGCGTGAGATGCTCGAAGAAATAGGAAGTGATAAAGGATATATTATTGCCGAAAGCAAATGCTGGTATAGTTATGATGTACCAAACTTTTTAATACCTAAATTGTGGAACGGTAATTTTCGTGGACAGAAACAACGCTGGTTTCTAATTAGATTTACCGGAAATAACGAAGATATTAATATAAATACCTCTAATCCGGAATTTGACCAATGGCGTTGGGCATCACTTGACGAACTATTATCTATTATAATTCCTTTCAAACGGAAACTTTATCAAGCTGTCGTAAAAGAATTTGAATCATTAATTCAGTAAAAGTTTTATATACTTAATTATTTAGAGCCTCTTGATCCTCTATTTGACCTAGACATACATTATGTTGATCACTATTATCATGGTGATCATAATTTATATGTATAGCTAGACCATAGTAAATAGGTACATACTATGCTAATATATATGTTATAAATAATAATAAATAAGTTATGGCAAGCAGTTACAGTTACGATTTAAGAATGAAACTATTCAAAGCTCTAGATGATGTGCTCTCAA
>JAPYLE010000053.1 GCA_027293795.1 Rickettsia endosymbiont of Ixodes persulcatus | reverse complement strand
TTTGTAATTCTGCTAAAATTTGTGGTCTTCCGAGAGTTTTACCATTTGCTTTAGCTCTCGCAAGCCCAGATTGAGTACGCTCTATTAACAAATCACGCTCAAATTGAGCAACAGCATTAATTACTCCCATAGTCATTTTTTCTCATCTCTATGTTTTCCAACCATACTCATAAAATATCCATTAGTCCTACTAAAGTAGCTAGGATAGTGAAAAGTATAACAGCTAAGAAAATGTTTGAGAAATTTCCTGACTTAAAAAATAAATTATTGGGTACCGAATTTTGGACTAATGGATATTTTATGAGTATGGTTGGAAAACATAGAGATGAGAAAAAATTACACAACTATGTAAAGAATCAAGGTGCGGATCGACCATCATATAAAGCTTTTCATCAGAAGCAACTAAAACTTTTTTAGATACCTCGCAGCAGAGCTGCGAGGAGTATCATTACACTCGTAACCCAGTGATTATCAGCTATACAACGCCTTTATTAATACGAAACTCGCGTGATCTAGGAACTTTGAAACTGCCATGATTAGCTACCAATATTTGTATGTGCATTATATTTTAGCACAAAATAGAAGATAAGTAAGTTATAAAAATAACCGCATGGATGTTGTTGATTGATATTCATCCTATATGCCGGATGCGGTGTAAGGAAGCTGATATTTAAGTAGAACCCAGAGCTTAGATTCTAAATTTAGGTTCTCTTTAAGTTACTTTAATTTTTTTAGCTTTACTTTGTTCTTTTTTAGGTATTTTAATAGATAAGATGCCATCATTAAATTTTGCTTCTATATGTTCTTCATCAATGTTAGATGGTAAACTAATAGAACGATAGAAAGAACCATAATATCGTTCTTGCATATGATAATTATGATCTTTCTTTTCAGAAGATTGTTCTTTTTTACCTTCAATAGTAAGGATATTACTGTCTATTTTTAGATCAATATTATCTTGTGTAACTCCTGGCAATTCCATTTCTAGATTATATTCAGAGTCATTTTCAATAATATCAGTGCTCGGTGATAACATTCTATTATTGTAAGAGGAAGAAAAAGAAGCTATTTCATTAAAGAAGTTATTAAAGACATCATCAATATAACTTCTTTTACTAGAGTTATTTTGTAGTTCTGATTTATTTCTAATATGTGATAAATTAAAAGCCATAGACAACTCCTATTTAAGTTAAATAAATTTAATAACAGTTTAATAAGCAAAAAAATTAATTATTCATTATTCTCTTTATTGAATTGGTATTTCTTTAGCACTTTGGTCTTTGAGTTCAATTCTAGGTAATGTAACAGTTAAAATACCATTTTTTAGCTTAGAAGAAATAGTTTTTTGATCAATATCATCATATAGCGACATAACATAATTAAAGTTTTTATTTAAATAATTAGTAGCATTATTTTCTTTAGAATCATCAATTTTACCTTCAATAAAAAGCTTATGATTATTGACTTTAAGTTTAATGTTATTCTTATCATAACCTGGTACTTCTAGGAGAAGGATATATTGTTTATCTTGAGTAATGAAATGACTTTTTATAGAAGTTGAGTCATAGATAGATAATCTATTATTAAATATATTGTCCCAGTAGTAATCAAAGGCAGAGAAAGGACGGTTAATAAAATCTAATGGATGACGTAAATAAACAGTATAATGATTGTTATTAGATGTTTTTTTATCCTCAGCTGCAATAGTCGGATTGGCCAATAAAATGACAGTAATGCAAGTTAGCAAATACAATTTAATATTGTTGTATAACATAATTACCTTCCTTTACTCCGATTTGACTATATAACATATACAGTCAATTCATAGAATCATAATAGATTATATATCTAAAATTAGATATAGTTTTTCAAGTCATTATTGCTGACGTTTATATCCTCCTAGGAATCTAATAAGGTGTAAAAACAGATTAATAAAATCTAGATATAAGTTAAAAGCAGCTACAATAGACATTTTTTGAGTATCCCAAGCTATTAGTCCAATAAAGACAATTACTCCTAGAAAAGAAGAAGCAAAATACACAGCAGGACTTTGCAAGAAAAAGTTAATAAGTGAAGTAAGAAGTAGTCCAACAAGTCCCATTAAAAAGAAAGAGCCCCAAGAAGTTAGATCCTTATTAGTGTTATATCCATATAAGCTCATCATAGCAAAGACAGCAGCACAGATAAAGAAAGTTCTCGCAATAGAGATAGTAGCAGTATTAAACATCAAATTTGTAAGTGGCGTCCAAGAAATTGTAATAATAGCAGCACTACCAGTTAATAGCAGAGCTGTAGCCATAAGGTTATAAACCTTTAACATAAATTGTCTTAGGCCTGCATCATAAGTTTTAGCAGTAGTATGTACACTAGTAGTATAATCAATCATAGGCAAAGCTTATTATTATATTTAATTAGTTTAATTAAATATAATAATAAGCTTTTAAAGTTTCAAGGTTATGTTTTGCTTAAAAAAAAGTAGTAATAATGTTTAGAGTCAAGGATTAGAAATATTTATTAAATAGGAATATAAGTATAGAGATAATGATGCTCAGTATGAGGCAGGAGGTTAGGGGGGAAAAGAAAGAGAAGTTACATTTTTGAAAGAATAAGTCACCTGGTAGACGTCCAAATTTAAGACGCGATATAAGGGGCCAAACAAGTCCAATGGTGGTTATAAGTAATCCAAGGGTGATGAAGAATTTCTGCATATAAGAATTTAATAGTGAGTAATTAATCATTATTTAATAAGGAGAGATTGCCCTTTAGGCTCTGTACAAATAACCATACGCATCAAGTTAAGCCATAATTGTTAATAATTTTAGTGTATTTAAGGAAGATAATCTGGTTTTACAATATTTATCTTTCAAAGAAAATTTTCCCCAATCTATAATTAATTTCTTAAGGAACTCTAGTATTCATTGATGAGTCAGGAATAGAAGATAATGCTTGTAGAGAATATGGATGGAGTGTAGAAGGTACTAGATGTTATGGAAACAAAGTGTATCAACATAAATCCAGGATCAGTATGATAGCGGGGCTTC
>JAPYLE010000052.1 GCA_027293795.1 Rickettsia endosymbiont of Ixodes persulcatus | reverse complement strand
GCTCGATATGAACAAAAGAAGGATAAATAAAAAAATTACTTTATATCAACAAAATTGGGAAGTTATAAAAACATCAATTCAGAACAACATTAGATGGCTTCTAGCTGATACGCAATTTTGCTAAGTGCAAAACTCCTGAATGGTTAAAAGTATCACAGCTCGACAAATATTTAATTGACAATGACATTAATACTACAGGTAGGTAAAAACTTTTTGTACTATGGCTCAAATCCTTTATAAAAATCATCGACAGAACAGAATAAACTATTGTAATCTATATTCATTAGGGTAATGTTTTTTGGTTAAAAACTCTAAAATACCCTATAATATTTTCAGCTGTTCAGCTTACTGTCTTATCCACAGTTGGGGTTAAATATTTAAAAACTTGAGTCATTGCATGAATAAAATATTGATAACAGGAGCAGCTGGTTTAATTGGATCAACTTTAGTAGAGAGATTAGAAAAGCATAATTATGAAATAATTCCCTGTGATATAAGGTTAAGGGATAATCCACTAAGTTTTTATTCTAAACAGATAATACCACTGCTTAATGAATGCAGTGGTATTATCCATCTTGCAGCAATTTCAAGAGTTATTCATGGAGAGCAATATCCAGATTTATGTAATAAGGTTAATGTTGAAGAAACAATAAAATTTTTAGAACTATATAAGGTCATGCCTCATAAACCTTGGTTTATTTATGGAAGTAGCAGAGAAGTATATGGAGAACAAAGCAAATTACCAGTAACAGAATCTGCTTCTTTAAACCCAGTAAATAATTATGCTAATGGCAAAGTATTAATAGAAGAGTTTATAGCAGATTTAGAAAATACTGGTTTTAATGTAGCAGTTTTAAGATTTTCAAATGTATATGGTGGTTTATTAGATCATTATAGTAGAGTAGTTCCTGCATTTTGTATTAATGCATTAAAAAACGAACCTATAAGAATAGAAGGTAAGGGATGCGTGTTTGATTTTACTTATTTAGAAGATGTAGTAGATGGCATATCTTTAGCTGTGAATTATTTGCAAAATGTAAAGTCTTCATTACCACCAATGCATTTTACCGCTAATAGACCTTGTAGTTTAGGAGAATTAGCAAACATAATATTAAAACTAACTAATAGTAATTCCAAAATTGATATTTATCCTTCAAGAAATTTTGATGTAAGCTGTTTTTATGGTGATTTTAGTAGAGCCAAAGAATTACTTAATTGGTCACCAAAACATTCTTTAGAAAAAGGCTTAAACAAATTCATAGAAAATCTTAAGAATGGTAAGAAAGAATGTCCTAAGAATTTAGATATGGTAATATATGAAAATATTGAAAGTTATTCATGGCTACCCGCCCTATTATAGGGCTGGTTCTGAAGTATATAGTCAAACTCTTGCTCGCAAACTATCTGACAACCATGAGATACAAGTTTTTGCTAGGCATGAAAATAGCTTTTTACCCAGCTTTCACTACAGTACAGTCTTAGATTATGGAGATCCTAGAATTTTATTACATTTGATTAATATACCTATAACTAAATACCGTTATAAATTTATTAATGAAGAAGTAAATATAAGATTTGAAAAAATAATAGATGATTTCAGACCTGACCTTATTCATTTTGGTCATCTAAACCATTTATCGTTAAGTTTACCTGAAATTGCCACAAAAAGAGGTATACCAATAGTATATACTTTACATGACTTTTGGTTAATGTGTCCAAGAGGAAGATTCATTCAACGAAATTCTAAGGAATTACTACAACTTTGTGATGGCCAGGAAGATAAAAAATGTGCAACAGAGTGTTATAAAGGATATTATACAGGAGATGAAGGATTGTTAAATACAGAGATAACTTATTGGCAACAATGGGTTTCTACTAGAATGAAACAAACCAAAAAAATAGTTGAGTATGTTGATCATTTTGTTGCTCCATCAAAATTCTTGATGAATAAGTTTGTTAAAGAATTTAATATCCCGCATACAAAAATTTCTTATCTTGATTATGGTTTTGATTTAAATCGTCTAAAGGACAAAAATAGAATACCAGAAGAAGATTTTATTTTTGGTTATATTGGCACTCATACTCCAGAAAAAGGTATAGATTTATTGCTTAGAGCTTTTTCCAGTTTATCAGCAAAGGCTAAGCTTAGAATTTGGGGAGCGTTAAGCCAAGAAACTGCTGGACTTAAAGCTATAGCTAATCACTTTCCACAAAAGGTCAAAGATAAAATAGAATGGATGGGAAATTACGAGAACGAAAATATAGTTACAGAAGTATTTAATAAGGTTGATGCTATTGTTGTTCCATCAATCTGGGGAGAAAATTCTCCGTTAGTGATTCATGAGGCTGAGCAATTAAGAATACCTGTCATTACTGCTGATTATGGTGGTATGGCAGAATATATCCAAGATGGAATAAACGGATTATTATTTAAGCACAGAGACACAGAAAGTTTATCAGAGAAGATGGAAAATTTAAGTATAGATAAAAATCTATGTACTAAACTTACCAAAAAAGGTTACCTTTACTCCAATGATGGTAACGTACCTTCTATAAGTGAACATACTATAGAACTTGAAAAAATTTATTTTAATACCATTGCAAACAAGAATAAATCAGTATCTACAAAGCCTGGGCCTTGGAGGATTACTTTTGACACTAATCCAGATTATTGTAATTATGCTTGTATAATGTGTGAATGTTTTTCCCCTTATAGTAAAGTCAAAGAAAACAAAAAAGCCGAAGGAATTAAACCTAAAATAATGCCAATTGCAACTATTAGGAAGGTAATACAAGAAGCGGTTGGGACACCTTTAAGAGAGATCATCCCTTCTACTATGGGAGAGCCTCTAATGTATAAACACTTTAATGAAATAATAAACATATGTCATGAATATGGATTAAAATTGAATCTAACAACTAATGGATCCTTTCCTGCTAAGGGAGCTCAAAAATGGGCAGAGTTATTAGTACCCATTTTATCAGATATTAAAATTTCCTGGAATGGGGCTAGTAAAGAAGTAAATGAGAAGGTTATGATTGGCTCAAAATGGGAAGCTGTAACAAAAAATTTAAAAACCTTTCTTGACGTGCGAGATGAGTATTTTTCTAAAACAAAAAAACGGTGTAATGTTACTTTGCAATTAACATTTTTAGAAAGTAACCTACTAGAGTTGTATGATATAGTGAAAATGGCTATAGAGTTAGGCATTGATAGAGTTAAAGGGCATCACTTATGGGCACATTTTGAAGAAATTAAAGATTTATCAATGAGAAGAGATGAAGCATCAATAAATAGATGGAATACTGAAGTAAAAAGATTATATGAATTAAGGGATGCTATGTTATTGCCAAATGGCAAGAAGATAATATTAGAAAATTTTACTATCCTTGCTAAAGAAGGAGTAGAAGATTTAGCTCCAGGTGGCCCATGTCCATTTTTAGGTAAAGAAGCGTGGGTTAATCCTGAAGGAAAATTTAGCCCTTGTTGTGCTCCTGATGAGTTACGAAAAACGCTAGGAAATTTTGGTAATGTAAATGAAGTAAAATTAGAAGATATATGGCAGAGTAACCAATATAAAGACTTACAAAAAAACTATTTTAATCATGAGTTATGCAAGACATGCAATATGAGAAAACCGTTGATCAGTTAACAGAGAGTAATAATCTTAATAGTCTAAAGCTTATTAAAATTTCACCTTGCAAGCAATTCCACACATTGGAGGGAAAACCATTATATACGACAAAATTTCTTCATGTAGAGAAATTTCATGAACCAGGACTTGCTCCTGTGTATGATAAAACAGGAGCTTATCATATTAATTTAAAAGGAGAAGCAGCTTATACTAAGAGGTTTAGTAAGACCCATGGATTTTATTGTGAAAGAGCGGCGGTAGAAGATAAAGCTAGGTGCTATCATATAGATTCTCATGCTAACAGAGTATACAAGCAATCATACCAATGGGTTGGAAACTACCAAGAAAATATTTGTGTAGTAAGAAGATCTGATAAATTTTACCATATTGATCTACATGGCAATAAACTTTACCAGGAAGTATATGATTATGTTGGAGATTTTAAAGATGATATTGCTGTAGTTTATAAGGATGGTAAGGCTAGTCATATTAATCCTCAAGGAAAATTAATACATAATAAGTGGTATAAACAGCTAGGTATTTTTCATAAAGGATTTGCTATAGCAGAAGATAATAATGGTTGGTTTCATGTAGATATAGTAGGTAATGCAAATTACCTACAAAGATATAAAACAATTGAGCCATTTTATAATGGACTTGCTATGGTTAAGGCTTACGACGGTACTTTAGGACAAATTGATACCACAGGCATAAAATATATTATTGCTAAACCAAAGCCAGAATCTCACTTACATAAGATTTCTGCAGAGCTTGCCGGTTTTTGGAAAACCTATTTAATGAATGTTGCCATTGAGCTTGATTTATTAAATAGCTTGCCAGCCACTACGGAATTATTATCTAAGCAATTAGGTATTATTGAACCAAATTTACAAAGATTACTTAGAGCTTTGTGGGAAATAGAGTTAATAGTATATAACCCAAATAAAAATTTGTGGCAAGTTTTACCAAAAGGAGAATTGCTAAAAAATAGTTCATTTTTGCCTCAGGCAACAAAAATGTGGGTAAGAGTTGCTACTGAAAAAAATTGGCTAAAAATAACAGACTTATTAAAACAAAAAACCATATATTCATTTGCGTCTTTTAAGGAACAAGAAACTTCTTTAAAAATAAAAACAGAATTTTATCAAGCCTTGATAGGTTACACTAAACTTGATACTAGGGAATTTAATAACAAAATAAATATAGCAGGCAATACAAATATATTACTATTTGGCATACATTCTTTAGCTTTAATTGAAGTCCTAAGAAATAAAGATAATAACTCGACAAATTTAAATTATTATAATGATCAAGAAATTCCAGAAGAGTTGGTAAAAGACTATAATGTTAATCTTATTACTCAAGATAATTTAGCAAAAAATTATGATTTAAGTATATTTTGTCGTTTCTTGCAAAATTATGATGATGAAAAAATACTATCTTATTTTAAACTCGCAAAAGATAAGAAAATAATGCGTATTTTGCTAATTGAAACTATTTTAACTGATAATTCACCAATTGGGGGTACTGTAGATATCAATATAATGGTTGAAACAGGTGGAAAATTAAGAAAATTGGATGATTGGGAAGCAATATTAACACAAGTAGGTAGTTTTAAAATATTTGATGTTTTGTCTTTAACTGATTATTTATCAGTTATTGATATCAGGTATCAATAATATGAAAAAATTACAAGATGATGGTTTTTTTATTATAAAAAATCTTATTTCTTTAGACTTGATTACTTGGAACTTAAACAATATTAAAAGCAAAATCGCTGGATCAGCAGGAGAACTTGGTATATCTGTTTCAGATTATCTAAATTGTACTGGCAGATGGGTTGCTCCATCACAAATTACTAGAACTATTTCAGATTCATTAAATGATATCATTAAAGATAAGCTTGAAAAATTATTGCAATGTCAAATAGTAAATAAAAAATCAAATGTTATATGTAAAACTGCTGATCTAGTTGATGCTGTGCCTTTCCACCAAGATATTTCTTACAATCCTGATAATCCTTATCACTTTTCCGTGTGGCTTGCGTTAAATGATGTATATGAAGCTTCAGGTGCTTTGCAAATTATAAAAAATAGCCATAATTGGAAGATAAAGCCAGCTATTGATTTTTGGTCACCATATTTTATCGATAAATATTCAAATAAATTAACTAATCAACAAACTATAACATTACCTATTTCAGCAGGGGCGACTATAGTTTTTAATTCAAAATTATGGCATGGTAGTGGAGAAAATTTAGATGCTAAAGATAGGTTTGCTTATGTTACACGATGGGTTATAAAGGATAAAGAATTTTCTGTCATCCCAAAACCTAAGCCATTAGTTTTTGGGATGTTTAATTGTGGTTCATTAACAGAAGAGATTCTTAAAAAGTCTTTATTATATTTTAGTAAGTACCCTGATATAAAGGAAAATAGCAAAGAAAAACTTATAAAAACTTGGTTATCTTATCTAGAAAATAATTCTGATATTTCTGAAATTGATATTATTAAAGCTAGTAAAGATTTATCAAAATTACTTATTCTGAATCAAGCTGCTACACTGCATAATGCTGGAGATATTTCTGGAAAAATACATAGAAATCTATGGTTTTCTTTGCTCAATTTTCTAAATGCAAAGGTCCAAGTAGTAAAAATCTGAAATTATAATGAATAACACTACATTGCATAATTTTAAGAAAGTTCTCTTATTTATCTTAAATATATTATCTCAATTCAAGGTAAATATAGCAATAATGTTTTTGGTAACTTTAATGTGGTATTGATTTATCTTTGAGAAAGTACGTGGTAAAAGATATTTTAGATACAGCGATAAAATATCAAGACAATAATGTTGTTGAACATCTTTTTTTACCTATAAGTATTTATATTTTTATGGCGAAGGAAATTGTAATAAAGAAATATTTACAACCTATGTAGAGACTATATTAACTAAAGAATTACATCCTGGACAAACAGTAATTATGGATAATATCAACTTCCATAAGAATAATATAATAAGAGAATTAACCGAGTCGGTTGGGTGCAGAATTTTATTCTTACCTACTATAGCCCAGACTTAAATCCTATAGAACATTATTGGTTTAAGATTAAGAACGAAATAAGAAAAGTTACGGGGCAATTCAAAGATATCAGTATGGCTGTAGAACACGTACTAAAGTTTATTTAACTGTACCTATTTCCTATGGTCTAGCTATATAGTTTGCAACATGAGTAGGCACCTATACCAAGATTGACATATAACCCGTCTTTAAGTTCCTCTGCGGTTATTCGGTAAATTTCTTCTTTGCTCCAAGCCATAGTTTATTGTTCTCTTATGGTTAACTGCTCAATACGTTTCTCATATTTTTCACCTACTATTAATCGCTGTATGAAAATATTAGGTGTGTGAATATTATTAGGGTCAAGCTCCCTAACTCAACTATTTCCTCTACTTCGCAAACCGTGACTTTAGCAGCGCCTGCCATTACTGCATTAAAATTTCTTGCTGTTTTATATAAATTACATTGCCACTTTTATCGGCTTTAAAGCCTTTAATAATAGCAAGGTCAGCTTGAAGTGCCGTCTCCATTATATATTTCTTGTCGTTAAATTCCTTTGTTTCTTTACCTTCCTCTACAATTGTACCTATACTGGTTTTAGTATAAAAAGCCGGAATTCCCATGCAAGCTGCTCTAATTCGCTCAGCTAAAGTTTCTTGCGGGTTTAGCCCAAGTTCTAAGATTTTATCAAGATATTGTTGTTCAAAAATCTTATTTTCTCCAACATACGAAGAAATCATTTTTTTATTTGTTTAGTTTGAAGAAGTAGTCTGAGTCCGAAATTGTCAACACCGCAATTATTGCTAATAATTGTTAAATTTTGAACATTGCTTTTAAGAAGTGTATTTATTAAATTGTCAGGAATACCGCATAAACCAAAACCACCGGACATTATAGTCAAGAGCAGCTTCAGCCGAAGGATAGATTTGATTCATAAATTTTAAATTATTTAATATCTATTATTTAAGAAATTAGGGGGGTTTTCAAAAGAATTCAAGGACATACACAAGTTTAGTATATTAAAAAAATACTTTACAAATTTTAAGTACTATATATTATGGCTACTTGTGATTAACAAAAATTAATGATGCTATGAAATTAAATAAATTAAATTTAACCATTGCTGCTTGTCTTTTATATTTATCATCAGTATTAGCCAACTGCATCAAATGTTGATGATGATATAACAATTCAAGAAAATTCTCAAAAAGGTTATAGCTATGTAGTTACTTATGATACAGATATTTCTCAAGGGCAAGTAGCGATGTTGCTATGTCATTGATTGAATGTTACCGTCAATTGGATGATACTATGTTTGCCGATTCAGATAATATAGCTATGAATATCTTAAGTTATATTACAAGATTTACTGCTATATCTTGAATTATGGTAGGTAATCATGAGATAGGAGGTCATGGCGCGGGCGAGTAAGAGAATTTGACTTAAAAGTAACAAAATATGAGGCGGATCCTTTTGAGGGTACAACATATTTTAAAGATAAAGATTTTAATTCTTTGCAAGTTCATAAACAAATTGCTATAGATACAGGGGGGGTCAAGCAAGCTATTTGCTATCTGAAAATATTAAAAATAGATATATGCAAGTAACAAAATTAATCCTCCCTATGGCATAGGTTATTTATGAACAAGACTAGAGCAAGCGGGATATATTTTTAGTACTAAATTTAATATAAAGATAAAAGCGGTAATGATATAAATGCATATATAAAAGCGATTAACTCCATATACGGTAAAAATTATATTACTAAAAATAAAATTCGTTCATATGCTTATTTAGATTTATTTGATCCGTTTTTATTCTATTCAGGATATTCATTTATAATGAATACTAACCTTAATAATATTCCAATGTTTGAGTTGGGAGAAGTAGAATATTTACCGGCTACTAGAGCAATACTTGCTCCATAGGTTTAGAGCGTGGTTTAGTTAACCATTTTGTTGTTGATAACAAATATATTCAAGTTAATATTAATTAAGGCAAAAATCAGAAATTTAAGTCTTACGGTGTTGGAATTAAAGCAAATAAATTAATCGAATTAGATTTTGTCGGTTTAGGTTTAGAAGCGGCATTTTGGAATCAGCCTAAAATGTTAACTGCTACTCCTTTAAAGGAGAGTTGTAAACAAGGTGGATGTGGGACAGTTAATTTTAAGCTTAGTTAAATGAAACATTTAAAATAGTTGGCTCAGGCGGTTATAAAACATCCGGATTTATAGAAGGTATGCCTTTAAAATCTTCAGCTATTCTTAGAGCAGGGTTAAAATTAGATTTATAATTTTAGTCTATTGCTTTTAATGATATAGTCATATATATAAGAATATGTTAACTATTCTAGAAAAATTCTTATTCTCTTCTGTAAAAACGTTCATCAATATACGTGAAGATACCGTATCTGCTCTTAAAAGGCTTGGTATTAATAATATTCGTGATTTATTATTTTATCTACCTGTTTCATATCAAAATAAAACGTTATCGCCTAATTTAACCGAAGTTAGAGACGGTGAAATAATCCAAACGGAAATTGTAATTGAGAGCATTAGTTTACCAACAAAAAGTAATAAGCCTTTTAAAATTACGGCTAGCAATAATACCGGTTCTTTGTTATTAGTATTTTTTCATAGACCGCCTCCATTTATTTTTAATAAGTTAAAGGTTGGTACTTCTCATATTATCAGTGGTAAAGTACAATTTTTTGATCATCATTTACAGATTTCGCATCCTGAATTTATTGTGAATCCTAAACTCGCAAAAGAAATAGAGCCTATTTATTCTTTAACATATCTACTTAGTAATAAACAGCTATATTCATATATCATAAAAGCAATAGATATATTTGAAGGGCAATGCAAGGAGCTAGAAGATAAAGAGGTAAAGGATTATTTAGATGTTATATTGCAGAATTTGAAGGTGTTGCATTCTTTATGTCATTCCCGCGAAAGCGGGAATCCAGAAAAAATGGATCCCGCGGTCAAGCCGCGGGATGACACGATAGTGTGTTTAAATAATGCCAAAAAACACCTAGCAGCTAAAGAACTAATCGCCAATCAAATATCTCTTTTTAATGTACGTACGCAAATAAGTAGAAGACAAGGTAATATTTTCCCTAAAGCTGCAGGTACTCAAGTAAATATATTAAATGAGCTAGGATTTGAATTAACACCGTACCAAAAGCAAGTTATAGAAGAAATAGAACTTGATCAAAGTGATAAAGTAGAAATGATGAGATTGTTGCAAGGCGACGTCGGTTCAGGTAAAACTTTAGTAGCTCTGCTTACTATGGTAAATGTGGCAGCCGCTGGATTTCAAGCAACGCTTATGGCTCCAACCGATTTGCTTGCCAATCAGCATTACGAGTTTTTTGTTAAAGCTTTAAAAAATACTAATATAAGAGTCGGATTACTTACAGGTAAGATACTAGGGCTAGCACGTAAAAATATTATGATTCAGCTTGAAAACGGTGAAATTGAAATATTGGTTGGTACTCATGCTTTATTTCAAGAAAAAGTAAGTTTTAAAAAACTAGGTTATATAGTTATCGATGAGCAGCATAGATTTGGAGTGCAGCAGCGTTTGAATCTAATAAATAAAGGGGTAAATCCCGATGTTTTAGTTATGACCGCAACGCCGATTCCAAGAAGTTTAGCACTTACCATGTTTGGAGATATGACTATTTCTAAACTTCAAGGAAAACCGAAAAATCGCCTACCTATTGAAACGAATATTATGTCAACTAATAAAATAGAACATATTATAGAAGCGATAAATAAGAAGCTTATTGTAGGCGAGAGGATATATTGGATATGTCCATTGATAGAGAGGGGAGAGAAAAAGGAGCAAGAAGAGGATAGTTTATTAATGGATGTCATGAATCGTTTTAACTCTATCGAAAATATCTATCAAGGTTATACCGGTATTATTCACGGTAAGATGAAGAACGAGCAGAAAGATATAATAATGAAGCAATTTAAGGAAGGTGAAATTAAGATATTGGTTGCAACAACCGTTATTGAAGTCGGAATAGACGTACCGGAAGCAACTTTGATCATTATTGAAAATGCTGAGCAGTTTGGCCTTGCTCAACTTCATCAGCTTAGAGGTAGAGTAGGGCGAGGTAATTTACAGTCATATTGTATATTGTTATATAATCCTAAGCGACTCGGAAAAGTTGCACGAGGCAGGTTTGAGATAATGAAACAAACTAATGATGGGTTTTATATCGCTGAACAGGATTTAAAACTTCGAGGTAGCGGTGAGATTTTAGGAGTAAAACAAAGCGGCGAAATCGAATTTTTCTTCGCCGATTTAGCAGAGCATTATGACTTGCTTCTTAAAGCTAATAAATTTGCGGAAATAGGCTCAAAAGATAATTCGGATTTTGTTGACTTTCAGATAGAACTCTTTGCTAAATCGCAAGTAAGCGAGTTGGTTTAGTTTAAATATGCCATTCCCGTTTGTTATTGGCGGTTATTGCATGGATACCAAATTGTCATTGCGAGCGACTAAAAGGAGCGTGGCAATCCATAAAAAATAACAAAAAAGTTCTGATTTACAAAATTTTTTACTAGATTGCTTCGTCAATTGCTATGCCATTTCCTTGCAATGACGGAAAAACTGATCCATGCAAAAATGCCTATGCGGGAATGACATAAATAAAAATCTAGAATACTATAAGATAAAGCTAATCCTGTGTGATTTCAGCAAGTCTAGTAAACAGAGCTTCAATCATATCCCTGCTTTTTTTTGAATAGCGAGTAAAGAAGAATCATTAATATTTGTTTTAATAAATCTATACCGATTTGTTCATGTTCCGGATCAAGATGCATATGTGTTTTGAAATGTTTTTCTGCTTTATGATTAAAAAATATTGAGCCTGGTTTTTCATAAAATATAGTAGCACAAGACCCTATTACTAAATGGACAAGGACGCGGTCCGCTCACTATAGCTAGACCATAGGAAATAGGTACAGTTAAATAAACTTTAGTACGTGTTCTACAGCCATACTGATATCTTTGAATTGCCCCGTAACTTTTCTTATTTCGTTCTTAATCTTAAACCAATAGGCTACACTTATAAAAAAAGTCATCTTCATCCCAAAAGGGATATTGGTTTAAGGAATGAATTTATAGAAAAGATACAGCAAATTTCTAAAGGAACTCTAGTATTCATTGATGAGTCAGGAATAGAAGATAATGCTTTACCACTATATCTTACGCTACTTGCTTGTAAAAATGATTTATATAAGTCTTTGCTATATTTTGATCTTGCCATAACTTATTTATTATTATTTATAACATATATATTAGCATAGTATGTACCTATTTACTATGGTCTAGCTATACCATGAAATGTGATAACCATGTTTCATGGTAATATATATGTGTCTAATAAATGTGCAATTTGTTTTATTTTTATAATTTGAATTTAGAAAAATTATAGCAGAGAGAGTATTTTTGTTCTTTTTTGGCAACAAAGCATTCAGTCGCTCACAATGATGATATCGTTAGCTAGAGAGCGACATTAAGTTAACTATTAAACTCAGAATCAAATTTACCGCCTAAAGAAGTTTCATCCAGCTCACTAAATCCCTCAAGAGAAAAAGTACGAAATATACCTGATTTAGAAAGAGTATGCGCTCTAATCTAGAACCTGTTTTTGTTGAGTTAAGTTCAGCTTTATCAAAATCAGAAATGAATCCCTCATTACTACAATATTTGTATTTATTGGAACTTTTTTTCCACTAGAATAATCTTCTAATAGTGCTTTAATCTCTTAGGGTTTAATTCCCCGAAGCTTTGCTTCGTGATATGATGTATGGATGGAAGAGAGTAGGTACATACATAAGAGCCATAATGTTACAGTACTTATTTATCATTTAGTAACGCCTGCAAAATATCGTAGAG
>JAPYLE010000051.1 GCA_027293795.1 Rickettsia endosymbiont of Ixodes persulcatus | reverse complement strand
ACGACCTATATTGAATATTTTACATGCTTTAACAATTGAGAGCACATCATCTAGAGCTTTGAATAGTTTCATTCTTAAATCGTAACTGTAACTGCTTGCCATAATTTATTTATTATTATTTGTAACATATATATTAGCATAGTATGTACCTATTTACTATGGTCTAGCTATAGCCCACTTTCTGGAAGCTATACCTCGCTTAGAATTTACTCTATACCCTACTAATATTATTGCATCTAAATTATAATATTCTACTTGTCTCTCAACCCTACGCTCTCCTTCTATTTGAACTGTTGCAAAAATGCAACAGCTGCTTTTTCTTCCAATTCTCCTTCTTTAAATGTCTTGAAATTCCTGATTTATCTCGTGCCAATAGTGCTGCTATTTGATTTAAAGATAGCCAAACTGTTACTTCTACTATCTTAACCTCAACATTAACTGCCCCATTTTCGTCTTGATAAATTACTACCTGATTTTCTATTTCTTTATTCATTGTTTTAAACATTTTTTACTATGGTAAGCCATTCTTCTTCATCAATAATTTTAATTCCCAGCTCTTTAGCTTTTTTAAGCTTACTACCTGCATCAACGCCGGCTATGACTAAATCCGTATTAGAGGATACGCTAGCTGCAACTTTAGCTCCAAGCTTTTCAGCCATTGCTTTAGCTTCTGCTCTAGATATCGTCGGTAAGCTACCGGTAAATACCACTATTTTACCTGTTAAACTACTTTGTTCTCTAGTCTCTTTATAATCTTCAATATTTAATACTTCACCAAGTTTTCTGATAAGCTCAATATTTGCTTTAACATCAAAAAAATCAATAATATCTACTAGAATCTTATCGCCGATTCCTTCTAGATTGTTTAGTTTTTGATAGATATCCGAATCGTTTTTACTAAGTAATTCTATTTGACTTATAAAGTTATTATAGCTTTCAAATTCTCTAGCAAGCAATTTAGCGTTTTGTTCACCGATATGCCTTATGCCTAATGCATATATAAACCTCGGCAAACTGACATTTTTTGATTTTTCGATATTTTTAAAAAGATTTTCTACTGATTTTCTGCCCCACCCATCCATATTTTCAAGCTTTGTTAAGCTAGCTTCATTTTTTTCTTTTAAGAAGAATATATCTAAAGGATTGCTGATTAATCCCTTATCTATTAAAAACTCAACTTGCTTACGCCCCAGCCCTTCAATATCCATAGCATTTTTCGATACGAAATGGCGTATACACTCATAATTCTGAGCAGGACAGTTAAGACCGTTATCACAGCGTATAATAATATCTTCAGAAACATAGTGCAACTTAGAATTACAAGAAGGGCAAAATAAAGGAGTATTAAATGTTGTTGTATCGGTGGAACGCTTCCCTATATCAACTCCCGTGATTTGAGGAATAACGTCACCAGCACGTTGCAGGAATACATAATCCCTGATCCGCACGTCTTTTCGTATAATTTCTTGGAAATTATGTAGTGTTGCTCTGCCAACGGTTACCCCGCCTATTTCTATGGGTTCAAGCTCGGCTACCGGAGTTAATGTGCCGGTTCTGCCTACTTGCACCGTAATAGAAAGCACCTTCGTTTGTCCTATTATAGCAGGAAATTTATGAGCAGTAGCAAATCTTGGAGAACGAGCTATAAATCCCATTCTATTTTGCAGTGCAAAATCATTTAGCTTATATACTACACCGTCAATTTCATAAGGTAAATTTTCTCTATTTGTTTTTAGATATTCGTAAAAAGCAAAAATTTCTTCTTCGGAATCTGCAAGTTTAGATATTTCATTAACGCTAAAGCCGAATTCTTTTAATTTTTTAAGTAATTCATTTTGAGAAGAAGCAAGATTTTGTTCAGTTGCTCCTCCTGAATAGACAAAATATTTTAGCGGTCTTTTTGCAGTAACTGAAGAATCTATCTGACGAAGTGATCCGGCAGCAGCATTACGTGGATTTGCAAATTTATCTCTGCCCTGCTCTTCTTGTTCTTTATTTAGGTTTAAAAAATCTTGTTTTCCAATATAAATTTCTCCTCGTACTTCTAAAAACTCCGGAGCATTATTAATTTTATGAGGAAAATTTTTGATTGTTTTAATATTTGCCGTTATATCCTCACCTATATATCCGTCCCCTCTTGTAGCTCCTGTTGTAAGCAGCCCGTTTTTATAAATAGCAGCAAAAGACAAACCGTCTATTTTAGGCTCACAAAAGATAGGAGCAAACTCATCAAGGCGTAAGAAATTTTTTATACGATCTACAAAATCTTTAACATCTTGCTCATCAAAGACATTACTAAGAGAGAGCATCGGTGCTTGATGCGTAACCTTAGCAAATTTATTTGCTATTTTAGCCCCTACTTTTTTGCTAGGACTTTTTTCTAAAATTAAATGAGGAAATTTTTGTTCTAACTTGAGATTGGTATTAAATAGCTGATCATATTCGACATCTGAAACTAAAGGATTATCTTCTATATAATAAGCATGATTATAGCGTTCTATTTTATCAGCTAGTTCTTTTAATAATTTTTTTGCTTCCTCTTCAGATATTAAATCAATATTTTGCATTAATAGTTCATACTTTTATTTAAAACTCAAGTTTGATACAAACTTCAAATTATTACTTATTTCATTTAATTTACGATCAAGCTCGTGCCGTAATTTAGCACATAATTTCACATCTTCATAAAATTCGTCGGCATACTCATACTCATTTATCGGAATTGGAATTTTAACATAGTTTTCTAAATATTCTTGAGATAATTCTGGCTGCACTGCCGTAGAAGATAAATAATAAAACTGTTTCCGTACTAATTCGCTCCTTAAGCTTGACCAAAGTAAGTAAGCATTTCTTTCTGATAAATTAGTAAAAACAAAAAAGCCTGTAGAGACAAGGGAATTATTAATATATTTATTATACATGTTGAATATAAACAACCGATAAACTTAGGAGTTATAATATCAAATTCTTTAACCGTGATTCTTGCTCTGGTAGGTAAATTTCCTAAATTATCGGATTGACTACTTACTATATCGCCTTTTTTATTACAACTTCCAACTTCAATATAGTTAAACATGTTATTAAAATTATTTTGTACATATTTTGCATTGACTGATTTTTGTAAAGTAAATTCATTACTAGTTTTTATAATAAATTTGTTTTTATCTAACAAATTAATCTTTTTATATATATTTTGTAATTCAGGGCTATAGAAAAAGGCATCAAATCTTTTAGAAGACATTTTGCTATAATCTATACTAAAAATTTGTAAAGAACATGTTAGTAATTCGCTTTTATTCTGGTTTTCAATTATAATACCAGGTAGAGAAGAGTCTTTCAGGAGTTTCGCACTTAGCAAAATTGCGTATCAGCTAGAAGCCATCTAATGTTGTTCTGAATTGATGTTTTTATAACTTCCCAATTTTGTTGATATAAAGTAATTTTTTTATTTATCCTTCTTTTGTTCATATCGAGCC
>JAPYLE010000050.1 GCA_027293795.1 Rickettsia endosymbiont of Ixodes persulcatus | reverse complement strand
TAATGCTTTACCACTATATCTTACGCTACTTGCTTGTAAAAATGATTTATATAAGTCTTTGCTACATTTTGATCTTGCCATCTTAACTAAAACTCTTTTTTGTTAGATTAACATATTTTTTGCTAAGTGCGAAACTCCTGACTTTTACCAATATCTATCAGAACTTTTAACCTCCAAGAAAGCCAAGCATTCCCTATGCGAAAATATGATCTACCCATCACCTCCCTACTCTAGTTGATAATACCCAATAATCGCCTATTGAATCTAATAAAGCATCATCAAAGAATGTTTCTTGTACTGATTCTAATTTATTATTTAGCCAAATACGTATACAATCAGAAATATTACTGATTATATCCCATTCTTGAGCCCATAATTTTAAGGTATTAGTACTTACAGGTTTCATTGTATGGTAGAGCTGCAATAATTCTTTAGGAGGAATCATAGATATAGAACTTTGAAAGCTTTCTTTTGGTGATACCTGTAATACCACTTCACTCACCTTTATATTTACATTACTTTGTAAATACCAAGCTACTCTACGGGTTAATAATATCTCTGCTGCATTCCATCCGTACCATAAAATCACATTAGTAGCGGTGGTTATCAATTTGTTTAAATTATTATAAATATTTAATAATTCGGTAATAATTTTCCCAAAATACCATTCTAGCAGAAGGGTTAATACTATCTACATCAAATAATGGACCTATAGATAAATCATCATAATGTCTTAATACAACATGATTTTTTGACTGTGAGGATTCAAGCATATATTTTATAGAAGCAAATGCACTATCACCGCTCACAATATGTATAACCATAATTTTTATATCTTTTGATCAGTTCTAATTGATACTATTGCTGACATGCCGGGAACTAGATTGGCACTTGGGGATTCAAAATCTATTAAAACAGGTACACGTTGTACTATCTTAGTAAAATTACCGGTAGCATTATCGGGAGGGATTAAACTAAATTTAGAACCGGTAGCAGGAGCAATATTACGAATCTTCCCGTAAATTACTTTTTTAGGCAAAGCATCAAACTCAATTTTTACTTTCATGCCGGACTTAAATTTCTTAATTTGCGTTTCCTTAAAATTAGCTTGAATATACATAGTATTATCTTGCACTATAGAAAACAATGCTCTTCCAGGTAATATATAATTTCCGATTTCTAAACTACTATTACTGAATATACCCGATACCATAGCAATAAGTTTAGTATTTTGTAAGCTCCTTAAGGTAACTTTTTTATTTTCCGTTAATTCTTTGAATTTTGCTTTTTCTGCGGATTTCTCAAGATCTAAAAGAGCAACATTTTGTTTAGATATATCTAAATCTAATTGTGCTTGTTTATAATCTGTTTTAGCTTTTTGATAATTATTTCTAGAGTCGTCTAATGTTTTAGAGCTAGCAAATTTTGCCTTATTTAATGCCTGCACCCTAGTAAAATCCGTTGAAGCAATATCAAAGCTTATTTTAGCAAGCTTTAATTTTTCAGCCGCTTGTTCTAAGCTAATCTGCCCTATTGAGGTTTTGTGCTCTATAATTTCTATATTTTTTATACAAGCTTCAATAGATGCTTCAAGTGCCGCAAGCTTTGCTTTATAATCTCTATAGTCAATTTCACCTATCAGATTGCCTTTATTAACTTTAGTATTATTGGTGATAAATAACTTTATTAAAATACCGCTAACTTCAGCACTAACGTTTGAAATATCTGCATCTATGTAAGCATTATCTGTGGATTGTGTATTTACCCAAACATAAATTCTATATCCAAAATAAATAAATATTACTAAGGCTATAATAATTACATATTTAGTAAATGGATGATGCTTATATTTGTCGATAGCTTGTTGTAATACACTCGGCATAATTAACTTTACTAATACCCTCTATGTTTAAAAAAATAACAAATTGGTATAGAAAGGATATATATAACTGCAATTAACGGCAGTGAATACCATGGATATATGATAAGATTTATAATAACAATAGCAACTAAAATCATTGCAAACGATAAATACTCAGGTTTAATACTTAAATTTTTTGTTGAGATTGTAGGAAACCTACTAGCAAGTAGAAAAGCTATAATAGCCAAATATATATTAATTGTTATAGTGTGAGTACGGGTATTGATATTTAATAACGTACTGATTTCAAAATCTATCATTACAGGCGTTAAAGCAAGTAAAGCACCGCATGGAGCAGGTATACCGGTAAAAAAATATTCAGTTTTTTTATCTTGTTTCGGTTGATAAATGCCAACGTTAAAGCGAGCTAAACGCAACGCCACACACACTATAAATAATAGCATTACTGCTGATGAAAATACCTTATACTCATATTGTTGAAAAGACCATAAATATATTAAATAAGCAGGAGCTATACCGAAATTAGCAAAATCGCATAATGAATCAAGCTCTGCACCAAATGGGCTAGCTGCGTTTAGCATCCTTGCTACTCTACCGTCGATACCGTCAATAATTGCCGCTACTATAATACAATATACCGCAAGTTCCCATCTACTATCCAAAGCAAATTTTATAGAACTCATACCGGTTACAAGACCAAGCAACGTAATAAAGTTGGGAATTAATTTTATTATAGGTACAGGCTTAGTTATTATAGATCTACGAATTTTTAACAATTTTATACTCAAAATGTATTTCAGCAAATATACGGCTTTTATGTCATTCCCGCCTACGCGGGAATGACATCCTGGACGCTCGCATAGCAGTGGATCAAGCCACGGTATGACCACGTCAAAATATCTACTTCCTCTCAAACTTGAATTCTGCTGTTTTTTTACGTCCAAAATCAGCAATGATAGTTTCACCGCCTATAGCGGTCTGACCTTTAC
>JAPYLE010000049.1 GCA_027293795.1 Rickettsia endosymbiont of Ixodes persulcatus | reverse complement strand
TCCATCTATATATAGTGTTACGACCTATATTGAATATTTTACATGCTTTAACAATTGAGAGCACATTCATCTAGAGCTTTGAATAGTTTCATTCTTAAATCGTAACTGTAACTGCTTGCCATAACTTATTTATTATTATTTATAACATATATATTAGCATAGTATGTACCTATTTACTATGGTATACTACCATATTTTCATATACTGATAAAATTCTTGATTATTCTCCCACAGCTCACGCACCTTAACAAACAAAAATAAATGAATAGGGGAGCCGAAAAACTGCTCCATTTGCATACGGGATTTTGCTCCGATCGCTTTGATTTTAGAGCCATTTTTACCGAGGATTATAGTTTTATAGCTTTCTCTTGAAACTACTATAACTTGATTAATTTTTACGGATTTGTCTTTAAGCTCTTCCCATTTTTCGGTTTGCACGGTTAATTTATACGGAAGTTCTTGCTGCAAATTTAAAAATAACTGCTCTCTTGTAATTTCTGCTGCAATAAAACGCATCGGTAAATCCGTTATGTCGTCTTCTGCATAAAGCCAAGGAGCGATTTTTGCTTTACTTGTTATATATTTAAGCAATCTATCAATATTTTTGCCTGATAAAGCAGAAATAGGAAAAAGCAAACTATCAGGATGATTTTCCGTTAAAAAAGCTTTAATATCATTTAGATATTTTGATTCGATATCTATTTTGTTCAATAAAAATACCAGTACAATATTAAGTGAGCGAAGCTTATCTAAAATATTATGTGTTATATCATCAAACGGTTTTAAACTATCGATAATCAACATAACTAAATCCGCACTATGTAAACTTGACCACGCACATCTGACCATCACTTTCTCAAGTGTCCCTTTCGGCTCAAATATACCAGGCGTGTCATATAAAATTATCTGCGTATCTTTTAAGGTAATAATGCCCGTAATAATTGACCTAGTTGTTTGAACTTTGGGAGTAACTATAGAAAGCTTCTCACCGATTATTCTGTTTAATAAAGTCGATTTACCACTATTTGGTCTGCCGATGATACAAACCGAAACCGTTTTCTGAATTTGTTCAGTCATTTTTAAGCCTATGCAATAAGCTTCTTGCTGCGTTTTTCTCTGCTTTTTTTATCGAGTTACCTATACCAATTTGTTCATAATCTTTTACTTTCACAAGAACCGTAAAAGTAGATGAATGAGCAGCTCCTTCTCTTTTTATCAGACGGTATATAGGTAGGTGATGATCACTAGCTTGAGCCCATTCTTGTAAAGCAGTTTTTGGGTCATAATCCGTTAAATTCTGAACTTTTATAAATTCTGCCCATAATTTCCCGATAATATTATGGGTTGTTTCAATATTGCTATCAAAATATATAGCTGCAATCAAAGCTTCCGTAGCATTTTCTATATTATTAGGATTATCACGCCCACCTGCTACTTCTTCGCCATGAGTCATAATTATATAATCTTTTAAAGCAAGCTTAGCCCCAACCATACATATTGTTTCTTTGCAAACCAAATATGATCTAATTTTAGCTAAATTCCCTTCATTATAACTTGCAAAATTACTAAATAAAATTTCCGTGATTACTAAATTTAATACAGCATCACCTAAAAACTCTAAGCGTTCATAATCTTTATCATCCTTGTACTCGTGATGCTGTCTTAAAGACGGGTGACTTAACGCCTCTATTAAAAGCTCTTTATTTCTGAAACTATAGCCTAGTAATTTTTCTAATTCGTTAAATGATGACATTATGCATCCGTATTATAAAGATTTCTAAAAATTCTATTCAATCTAACAGACTCAATCCATGGCTTTAACTTTAATATTAGATTAATAACTCCTATATCATTATCCCACCAAGTTATTTTTGTTGAGAACCAAATAAATTGTGCTTTAGCAATAAAATTTTCAAACGGTACAAATCCAAGATTTACTCTACTATCATTTGATTGATCTCTATTATCCCCTAAAAAGAAATATTTTCCCTCCGGTACATAAAAAACATCCGTATTACCGTATCTATCATCAGATACAACACCAAAAATAGGGGCGAGCTTATAAGAAAAATATGTTCTACCGTTTGGCAGCGTTTCTTTAAATTTCAAATATTTTCTTCCTTCTTTACTTATATAAGTTCCAACTTCCGTGCGTTCTATTTTTTTATCGTTAATATATATCACGTCATCGATCAATTGAATTTTATCGCCTGGTAATCCTATTAAGCGTTTTATATATCTAACACTCATATCATTAGGTGGACGAAAAACTACAATATCGCCACGCTCCGGTTCACGAGCAAATATTCGCCCTTTAAAAAGAGGAATAAAATCAAAGAAAGATAAAGAATAATTACTATAACCATAACTATATTTAGTAGAAAATATATAATCATTCTCAAGTATGGTTGCTTTCATAGAACCTGTTGGAACGGTAAACGGCTCCATAATAAGTATTCTAATCAGTAAAGCGACGCATACTACAAAAGCAAAAGATTTCCATTCTTGAGCAGTTGTTTTATTAGTGTTTGTTTTTGTATCTGTTTGCATAATCTCTTAATTATAAGTAACGTTTGTTACATGGCTCTTAACTATGTCATTCCCGCCGTTGTTGGAATGACATCGGCAACCATGCAACAAGCTCCATCAATCTACGGATGACATATCCTCTCTTCAATCTCGTCTCTAAAATGACGTATCAGTCCTTGAATTGGCCAAGCTGCCGCATCACCTAAGGCACAAATAGTATGCCCCTCTATTTCTTTTGTAACGCTAAAAAGTTCGTCTATCTCGGATTTTTTGGCATTACCTTTAACTAGCCGCATCATAACTCGCCAAATCCAGCCCGTACCCTCACGGCAAGGAGTACATTGCCCACATGATTCATGCATATAAAATTTACTAAGCCTAGCTATTGCATAAATAATGTCAGTAGATTTATCCATAACTATAATACCGCCTGTACCGAGTCCAGAACCTGCAGTTCTCAAACTATCAAAATCCATATCAACAGTTTCACAGATAGATTTAGGAAGTAACGGAACGGAAGAACCACCTGGTATTATGGCTTTAAGACTATCCCAACCGCCTCGAACACCGCCGGCATATTTCTCAATCAATTCTTTTAACGGAATCCCCATTACTTCTTCAACATTGCAAGGCTTGTTAACATGACCCGATATGCAGAAAACCTTAGTTCCCGTATTGTTAGGCTTACCAATGGAAGCAAACCAATTAGCTCCACGTCTTAAAATGGTCGGCACTACTGCGATAGACTCAACATTATTTATAGTAGTCGGACAGCCATATAACCCAAAGCCGGCAGGAAAAGGCGGCTTCAGCCGTGGCATGCCTTTTTTACCCTCTAAGCTTTCAAGCAGTGCCGTTTCTTCACCGCAAATATAAGCCCCTGCCCCACGGTGTAAATAAATATTACAATCGAATCCTGAACCGCAAGCATTCTTTCCTATTAACCCGTCTTTATAAACTTCATCTAATGCACGCTGAACATTAGAAGCTTCATTATAAAACTCACCTCTAATATAGATATAACAATTATTCGCTCCTATAGCAAAACATGTAAGCAAACAACCTTCTATTAATTTATGCGGCTCAAACCTTAATATATCCCGATCTTTGCATGTGCCAGGCTCAGACTCATCTGCATTTACTACTAAATAGCAAGGTTTCTCTGAATTTTTGGGCATAAAAGACCATTTCATGCCGGTAGAAAATCCTGCACCACCTCGCCCTCTCAGCCCTGATTTCTTGACCTCTTCAATAATGAAGTCTCTACCTCTATCAAGCAAAGCTTTAGTATTATCCCAATCACCGCGTTTCTTGCTAGATTTCAAATCATGGCTTTGCTGACCATGTAGATTAGTAAAAATTTTGTCTTCTTCTTTTAGCATAAATAGTTCTCGTTTTAATTATTGTCATACCGTGGCTTGAGCATGGTATCCAGAAAAAATTAAAAAAACTGGATCCCACGACTTGATCGCGAGATGACAATGAAAAGTACTCATTACCTCTTATTATTAAACTTCTTATTAGCAAACATTGTAAGTATCGGAGCAGAGATAAAAATTGATGAATAAGTACCAGCTATTATCCCAAAAAATACAAGTATGCTAAAACTATGAATCGCCTCCCCGCCAAAAAGAATAAGGGCTAAATTGGCAAGTAGCGTAGTAATTACAGTTAAAATAGTTCTTGATAAAGTCTCGTTAATACTTAAATTTATAATTCCCGTGATATTTTTTTTATGGTATTTACGTAAATTCTCTCTAATCCTATCATATATTACTACCGAATCATTAACGGAATAACCTATAATAGTTAACACTGCGGCAATAGTACTTAAGTTAAAATCAAGCTTTGTCATACTCATAAAACCAAGAGCGAGTATTACGTCATGCACTAAGGCGATAAGTATACCAAGACCGAAATACCATTCAAACCGCACCCAAATATAAACCATAATTGCTAAGAAAGAGAATAGCATTGCCATAGTCCCTGCTTCTATTAACTGCCTACCGACCTGCGGACCGACAAAATCTATCTTACGATATTCAAACTTATACAGAAAATTATTTTGCAAAGATGCTTTAATTAGCTCAATATTTTTCATGAGATTTTCTTCACTACTACTACCGAATCTAATCGATAAATCACACTCACTACCGAAATTTTGTAAGACCACCTCACCTATTCCAAGCTCGCCTAGAACTTGACGCATTTTTGGCAAATCAGGAGTTTGATCAAGCCTTACTTCAATAACTATACCGCCAGCAAAATCAATGCCGAAATTAAATTTATATATACCGATCCAAATAAAGCTGATAAGTGATAAAATAATTGAGAAAGTGTAACTGACTTTTTTAAAGTTCATAAAATCAAAATTGATTTTATTTGGTAAAAGCCTCAAAGGATAAATTTGCATTATTATATATTGTATTGAATAAAAGTTATATTTGTATTATATAGTAAATTCAAAAAGGTTAAATGATTTTTTATGTCGGAAGTAGTAGTAAAAGAACAATTAGAGCAATATATAAGCAAAATAGAAAGATTAGAACAAGAAAAAGCTGATTTATCGGAGGAAATAAAAGATATTTTCCAAGATGCTTCTTCGCATGGATTTGACGTTAAAGCTATGAAATCTATATTGAGACTAAAGAAATTGGATAAAGATAAACTTGCCGAACAAGACGCTATGCTTGAGCTTTATAGAGATACTTTAGGGATTTGAATTTTTGAAGTATCATATTGTCATACCGTGGCTTGACCATGTATTTTGTACGAACGGTTAAGATATCATTCCCACGAATGCGGGAATCCAGAAAAATAACTTAAAACATGTATGGTTTTTACATTTTTTCTAGATACCGCAGCTTGACACCAAGTGCCTTTTCCGAGCTATGCAACGATGCCTTGCAGTCGCTCGCAATGACAAGAAAACTAAGCCACGCAAGACCAATCAAGTTAGCTAGGATGACACAGCTAATATTTACGCTTTTGCTGCCTTAGTTTTAGCAATAGGGATATGTCTCTCTTTAATTCTAGCTGACTTACCGCTTCTATTTCTTAAATAATAAAGTTTAGCACGACGAACCACCCCGTATTTTACTACGTTAATAGAGTGTACTATCGGCGAGTAAGTCATAAAACGTCTTTCAACACCTTCTCCGTGGCTAATTTTACGCACTAAAAAAGAAGAAGCAATACCGCGATTTCTTTTTGCAATAACTACACCTTCATAAGCTTGGAATCTTTCCGTTAGTTTTTCCTGACCATCTTTCTCAATTGATCTATCAATAATTTTAACAGTCACCTTAACTGTATCGCCGGCTTCAAAATCAGGAATCTTTTTATTTGCCGTAAGTTTTGAAATATTTTCTTGTTCAAAACTATCAATAATATTCATTTTTTTAACTCCTTAATCTCTATAATGCGAATAGCGTATTATTGCATAATCCGCTACTCAGTTAAAATATTGAATATAAAAGGTGAAAGGCGGCTCCCACCTTTTATATAAATTAATTATATATGTTATTTTTTAGTAAAAACTTATAATTCTTTACTAAACATAATAATATATTATTTTGAAACCGGGGTGAAGACTAGCATCAAAGCCCGATTTCTACAATTTCTAAATCAATAGCAAATTACATATGTAATTGTAATTTGCTATTGGCGATCTATAAATCTTTAAGTAACTCCGGACGGCGTAATTTAGTAATCACAAGAGACTGCTCTCTTTTCCATTCACTAATTAGCTTATGATTACCTGATAATAATATCTCAGGTACTTTTCTTCCACGCCAAATTTCAGGTCCCGTATATAGACCGCATTCAAGCCCTCCCTTAAATTCCCCGTCTTCTTCAAAAGACTCGGAAGATAAGGTATTTTGATTTATCAATACCCCAGGAAGTAGCCTAATTAAGCAATCAAGAATAGTAAGGGTAGGTATTTCTCCGCCGGATAAAATGTAGTCACCCACACTAATTTCCATGATATTATACTCTTCAATTACACGTTCGTCAATCCCTTCGTAACGTCCACATAAGAATATGAGGTTTTTGGTTTTTATCATCTCTTTAGCAAAGCTTTGAGTAAAGACTCTACCGCGAGGTGAAGGATAGTAAATTTTAGCATTAGGATTTAACGATAAAGCATGATCTATGCTATTCCCTAGAACATCAGGACGCATTATAAGCCCGTCACCTCCGCCGTAAGCTTCGTCGTCAACGTTTTTATGCTTAGTTAAACCAAAATCCCGAATATTAATAACGTCATATGACCAAATATTTTTGTGCAGTGCTTGCCCTGCTAAAGAATGCCCTAAAGTCCCGGGAAACATTTCAGGAAAAACGGTTAAGATTGTAGCGTGAAGTATAGACATACGTTTAAAATAGTACATAGTACCAATTAACGCAATAAAGTTATAATTTTATATAAAGGTAACTATCTACCTTTATAATCTTCTTTTCTTTGCTTTCTAGCAGCAGCTGTTGTACCACTCCTAAATGTTTCAGCTGTTTGTTGATTCCTTCTATGAGCTTGATCGCTTTGATATTGTTTAAAATTACTTTTCTGCGTAGCTGCCTCAAAACGGTCTTTTATTTTATCCAAACGTCTCATAACATCTTTCATATTATTTACCTACTTGGATATGTGACTTTGCCTTGGTATGATTATAAATAAATGAAGCAAGTACACAGGAAATAACATGCATATCCATAGGATCGGCTCTGCTTGTTAGAATAATCGGGACCCGTGCTCCAAGTACAATAACCTGCCATAACCGCTTGACCCAAATATTTTGGCTGCTTTGCAAGCATATTGCCTGACTCAAGATCGGGTACTACTAATATATCGGCATTTCCTGAAACTGAAGAGCTAATACCTTTTCTTCTGCAGCAAATCAACCACTTTCATCTTTCAGATGAAAGTTTGTTTTATAGCGACTAGAAGTCGCATATGAAGCTAAAGCTTATGCGACCCGTATGTGCAAAATCATGTCTGGCTCATGTGTACCAATATGCCTATTAATCATACAATCGTTACATTACCACTATTAGACCTACAGTAACTTCCTTGCACACACAATGTCTACCACACTGTATAATAGCGACTATAGTAAACAGTACGTAATTTCCTGACGTATTGAACTCATGGTGCTTGTGATGCTAACGCAT
>JAPYLE010000048.1 GCA_027293795.1 Rickettsia endosymbiont of Ixodes persulcatus | reverse complement strand
TTAACAATTGAGAGCACATCATCTAGAGCTTTGAATAGTTTCATTCTTAAATCGTAACTGTAACTGCTTGCCATAACTTATTTATTATTATTTATAACATATATATTAGCATAGTATGTACCTATTTACTATGGTCTAGCTATAATTTGTACGTCTAGAAGGTAGTTTGAATCCTCATATAGGTTTGATTACGTTGGGATTGAAGTGTTTCTTCCAAATTTTTCTTTATAAAAAAGTTATTTAAGAGGTCTATTTTTAACGGTTTGTATAAAGTGATAAAAATACATATTTTTAAAAAGAATTATAACTAACCATAAAATTTTACTATGTGTAAAATATACTTATAGTTATATAAATATATTTAAATCTAACTATAAAGTAAGATTATGAAAGATAATACAAATAAGTCAGCTTGGCAAAGTTACTGGAATGAATTCTGTTGAGGCAGCAAAGAATTTAGCCAATACAAAAAATTTATTAGAAGAAACGTCTTCAGGAGAAAATACTTCTAACACTCACTAATATAGATAAGAACTAAATTACTTTCTACAGAGAGATTAATATTAATTCATTATTTGTAGGACTTTAAATAATGCTCCCATTTGTTTTGGCGATATTAGTCTTTCTACCTGCTTTTCTATTATTTGTGCTTGCTCATCGTTAAGCTTGTCTTGCAATGTTTTACTACGTAATAAGATTCCGTTTTCTATTAAAAAATCACGTTGCAATATTGTATCTATTACATTTATTTTTCTATTTTTAGCTACCGTTTTTAATGTATAAAAATCCACATGTGCCGATAAATCGGCCTCTCCAAGATTCTCAAGGATGGGACAATATTTATGATTTTTAACTGCTTGTAATGTTGGATTATATTGATATCTAGTTCTATTACTCGAAGCTATATCATAGCCGTAATCTATTATTAAGCAGCTGCCGCTTAGTTTTTTTAGATGTTTAGCTATAAATTTTATAATTTCTATCGATTTATAAGATTCTTCAAGCACTGCTCCGTCTTTTGCTTCAATATGAGTTTGCAGCAGATATTCTTGTAATTGCTTATTAACGCTTATTTTATCGTATTTAATTCTTCCGTCTACCGGCTGTACCACAAATATTCTTTCATACCATAATTCCTTGACTTTAATATATTGCTTTATCGGCATAGCATCAAAGAATTCATTAGCTACTATTATGGTAGGTTTTTTGGGTATATCTTCTATAAATGATAGGTGTTTAATCGGTAAATTAATATCTTGTAAATTAGACTTTTGATGAGCAATAAAATTTTGATTAATTTCTATTAGTTCAATTGATAAAGCTTTGTAAAATTCCGATACTAATTTTGTGGTACGTAGTAAATCACGCATTAATAGGCCTCGACCAGGTCCAAGCTCAACTAAACTAAGACTTTTTGGACAACCGATTCTTTGCCACTCTTTGATACACCATAAGCCGATAATTTCGCCAAATAGCTGTGAAACTTCAGGAGCTGTAATAAAGTCACCTTCGCTAGCCAAAGATTTTGTTTGTCTATAATATGAAGCAGGATTTGAATATAATATTTCTTGCATGAGAACATCGCAAGTAATATAACCGTTTTGATCGATTAATTGTCTTATTTTGGAGTTGATCGACATATTAAATAACTTCCTAAGATTAACATCGGTATTGATAAAATCTGTCCCATAGTTAAGCTATCTAAAATAAACCCAATCTGTACGTCGGGTTCTCTAAATATTTCAATAGTTATTCGGAAAAGAGCATAAAATGTTAATAATAGTCCTGAGTTTAAAGCACGTTTTTCAAGAGTTTTATGCTTAAATGTTGCATATGCTAAGATACAAAATAATACTAAACCTTCAAAAAAAGCTTCATATAATTGACTAGGGTGACGCGGGCTCAGGTCACTATTTGGAAAAATTATACCAAAAGAAGAATTTGTAATACGTCCATATAGTTCACCGTTAATAAAATTAGCGATTCTACCTAAAAATAATCCGATAGGTATTACCGGTGCTATTATGTCCGTGAGACTTAAAAAATTAACTTTATATTTTCGACAAAACAAATAAGCAGCAATAATTACTCCTAAAGCTCCGCCATGGAAAGACATCCCGCCTTCATAAGTTTTTAAGATATCTATTGGATTTGAAAAATATCTAGAAGGATTATATATTAAAACAAACCCTAGTCTACCTCCGATTATTATGCCTATAACGGCATAAGTAATGAAATCCTCTAGATTTTTTTTGGTAATTTGAGGCTTAAATTTTTCTATAATTTTGTTTGCATAAAACCAGCCTAGTAAAATTCCTATTACATATGAAAGGGAATACCAAGATATAGCAAACGGACCTATAGAAAAAATAACAGGATTAATATTTGGAAATATCATAGTAAATAAGTTATTTAATTAGATTTTTTGCATAACTTACTTCTAAGGGTAATGTACGTCAATCCGGTACTCGCATCCTCACATATGTCATATATGCTGCGGTTCTGCATTCCGTGTTTCCTTCAAATTTCTCCTTATTATCTACATTATACAAAAAGTCTATTCTTTTGAGTTAAAATTATTGATAAAAATAAGATTTTTAGTAATAATCAACCACTTTCATCTTTCAGATGAAAGTTTGTTTTATAGCGACTAGAAGTCGCATATGAAGCTAAAGCTTATGCGACCCGTATGTGCAAAATCATGTCTGGCTCATGTGTACCAATATGCCTACTAATCATATAATCGTTACATTACC
>JAPYLE010000047.1 GCA_027293795.1 Rickettsia endosymbiont of Ixodes persulcatus | reverse complement strand
TTTACATCACTGGCTTTATTATAAGTGCATAACACAATATTGCCCTGTATATAATTTAAATGATGTTGAGCGGCCCCTGATGACAAGAGTATATATGAACAATATTATATTGATCTGCAGGGATGCTATTTTGTATTTTATAACTTCCCAATTTTGTTGATATAAAGTAATTTTTTTATTTATCCTTCTTTTGTTCATATCGAGCCAAGCAAATACGGCAAGACAAATATGATGGCTTCTAGCTGATACGCAATTTTGCTAAGTGCAAAACTCCTGAGTGTGTTTTATAGCGACTAGAAGTCGCATATGAAGCTAAAGCTTATGCGACCCGTATGTGCAACTCATGTCTGGCTCATGTGTACCAATATGCCTATTAATCATATAATCGTTACATTACCACTATTAGACCTACAGTAACTTCCTTGCACACACAATGTCTACCACACTGTATAGACTATAGTAAACAGTACGTAATTTCCTGACGTATTAACTCATGGTGCTTGTGATGCTAACGCATCATGGCGCACATGGCAAGCTAAAGCTTTTCCATCTGGAAGATGGAGGTTTTAACCACCAAAGGGACTATAAATTATTATAAAGTCTATTCAACTTTAAATGTAGTATATATTACTTTATATCTAACCAAGCAGCTTTATTAAAAATAAAATATAATAATGCTAAAACCCTTTATTTATCAAAAATCAAAGCTAATAAATAATTAATTAAAAGTATAAAAACGATGAGTAATAGAATAGTAAAATTACCAAATTGCGAGAATATAGTAGGAGAGGTTAGTTTTTTAGGAATTAAACCTTGGGTATAATTTATTTCATTTAGATTTAGTTTTTTTATTGTTCTGCCAAAAGGATCTACTATAGCTGAAATACCGTTATTAGCTACTCTAATCATAGGTAAACCGTTTTCTACGGCTCTACTTCTACTAATATGAAAATGCTGATATGGACCGCTTGATTTACCATACCATGCATCATTTGTAACATTAATTATCACATCCGCAATTTCATTATTCGTCCGGACAAAATCAGAAAAAATTGATTCATAACAAATCAGGGGTTTAATTTTGAGATTGTGCTTATTAAGATAGACAAGACCACCGTTTCCTTCTTTATAATCGATTAAACCATGAGTTAATTTTTTAAACGGTAATATTTTTTTTAATGGCATATATTCACCGAAAGGTACTAAATGTGATTTATGGTATTCAAATAATTTATGACCGTTTTTAGCAAGAGCATACATAGCTGAGTAAAGTTCAAACTCATCACCTTGTTTTTTATTATCCGCGATCCCTCCCATTATCAAAATAGCATTTGTTGAATTTAACATTTTTAATAATTCTGATTTAACTTGCGGTACATCAAATGGCACTACTAACGCTGCTTCAGACCAAATAATTAAATCAGTAGGTTCCGAATTTTCTGATAAATTAATATGTAGCATTAAATTATGCCAAAATTCTTCTTCATTCCATTTTTTGGTTTGAGGGATTGAAGGCTGTACTAACCGCACTTTTATATCAGTGAAATTTGTAGGGTTATTACTTAGCCTTGCTGCTCCGTAAATGACAATTACGGTTAATATTACGACTGAACTAGCTAATAATATTTTTAACTGAGTAAATTGCTTGCTAAATAAAGGATAAGCAGAAGTGGCAATATATATAACTATAAAACTAAGCCCATATATCCCTATTATACTTAAAGGCTGTATTAAAATATCTGAAAATGAAAAAGCATAACCGATCAAATTCCAAGGAAGACCGGTAAAAATCCATGACCTTAGCCACTCAAATAATACCCAACATAAACAGAATATAAATTGGTAATATTTATTATTTTTAGCGAAAAAACTAAGCGTGCAACTTGCCGATATAAAGAAAGCTAAAACTATAGGTAGTCCAAATAAAGCCAAAGGAATTGCCCACCAAAAATCTGCAATATAAACGCTAACACCGATACTTATCCAATATATTCCACTTAAAAAATGCCCAACACCGAATAAATAACCAAATTTTGCAGCTTCTTGCCAATTTTCAGATTTTTGAACTATGTAACATAGATAAGATAACGTTAATAATGCCGGTATAAAGAAAGTCGGAGCAAAAACTAAACCGCTTAACATCCCAAATAAAAAGCAAATAATTTTAGATCTATACATTTTATTATTTTAAATAAGTAAAATTTATTTACAAAATAATACATCATGCTATCATTTCAGCAAGTTTTTAATATAATGAGTAAATAAATGACTACAGGGTTACTACAAGGAAAAAAAGGCTTAATTACAGGTATTGCAAATAATATGTCAATATCATGGGCAATTGCACAGCTTGCTAAAAAACATGGGGCAGAGCTATGGTTTACTTATCAATCGGAAGTGCTAGAACAACGAGTTAAACCGCTCGCTGAAGAAATAGGCTGTAATTTTGTTAGCGAACTTGATGTTACGACTCCAAAATCAATTAGTAATTTATTTGATGATATAAAAGAGAAATGGGGTAGTTTCGATTTCTTACTTCACGGAATGGCTTTTGCTGATAAAAATGAATTAAAGGGACGTTATGTTGATACTAGCTTAGAAAATTTTCATAATTCTTTACATATATCATGTTACTCTCTTTTAGAACTCTCAAAGGCAGCAGAACCTTTAATGCATGACAGCGGAAGCATTGTGACCTTAACTTACTACGGTGCTGAAAAAGTTATACCTAATTATAATGTAATGGGGATTTCTAAAGCTGCACTCGAGGCTAGTGTAAAATATCTAGCAAACGATATGGGAGAAAACAACATTAGAGTAAATGCTATTTCGGCAGGCCCTATCAAAACTTTAGCGTCTAGTGCAATAGGTGATTTTAGTACTATGCTTAAATCTCACGCTACAACCGCACCGTTAAAACGTAATACTACTCAAGAAGATGTAGGAGGAGCAGCAGTATATTTATTTAGTAATTTATCTAAAGGTGTTACCGGTGAAATTCATTATGTAGATTGCGGTTATAATATTATGGGAAGTAATAAATTATAAGCTAAGAAGTGAAGTGTTGTTATACAGCGTCATTGCGAGCAATCTTTGATTACGTGGCAATCCATAAAAAATAATAAACTGGATTGCTTCGTCAATTATTTCATAATTTCCTCGCAATGACGAAAAATCAAATACAACAAAATCATCACAATCCGTGATTTCTTTTTTTGAGGTGTTCAGGTTTTAGAGGAACAGGCGGTTTTTTAGATTTTGCCTGAGCCTTTTTAACCTCTGACAGCAATGCCGGATTATTTAATCTATTTAACTCTTTTGAAATTTGTTTAACTGTTCTTGTACTTCTATCTTTAGAGGAGTATGAGAATTTCTAATTTCACTATTTATTATTTTTCCTATTTTTTTAAGATTTTCTTTAGAAGCGGAATATTTTTATACCTATAGCTAGACCATAGGAAATAGGTACAGTTAAATAAACTTTAGTACGTGTTCTACAGCCATACTGATATCTTTGAATTGCCCCGTAACTTTTCTTATTTCGTTCTTAATCTTAAACCAATAATGTTCTATAGGATTTA
>JAPYLE010000046.1 GCA_027293795.1 Rickettsia endosymbiont of Ixodes persulcatus | reverse complement strand
GATTAATTCTTCAAATTCTTTGAGATTTATTCTTGCATTATAACCCCTTGCTGGACCATAAGGTTTTGCTTTTATATCTCCTGTTTCCCATTTAAGAGTTTTCCATCTATATATAGTGTTACGACCTATATTGAATATTTCAAAAAAATTTGATAATATCCGTTAATAAGCTCAATCAATAATACTAAAATATGAAAACAGCCTTTATTTTCTCTGGTCAAGGATCACAATTGATCGGCATGGGAAGAGATTTTTACGATAATTTTAAGCCAGCTAAAGAAACATTTCAAACCATCGATGAAGCACTAAACCGAAAACTTACCGACATAATCTTTAATAGCACTCCTGAGAAACTAACACTAACTATCAACGCACAACCGGCATTAATGGCAGTATCTATGGCAATAATAAATACTATCAAAGCTGAAACCGGTAAAAGTTTGGATAGTCTTTGCGATTATGCTGCCGGTCACTCTCTAGGTGAATATAGCGCTCTTTGTGCTGCCAAAAGTATTAGCCTTACAGATACTGCAAAACTACTTCATGTACGTAGTACATCTATGCAAGAAGCATGTCCCGAAGGTGAGGGAAGCATGGCAGCTTGTATCAATATTCCGCTTCAAAAACTTGAAGAAATATTAGAAGATATCAACAAAATAAATTTATGCCAAATAGCCAACGATAACATCGAAGGGCAAATAGTTATTAGCGGTAAAGTAGATGCTATCGATTATGCTATCAGCATAATTAAAGATTTAGGTTATAAAGCGATAAAGCTGAAAGTGAGTACTCCATTTCACTGTAGCTTAATGAAACCTGCAGGGAATAAAATGCAACTGGCACTTGATAAAACAGTAATTAACAAACCAATAATACCAGTAATTCAGAATTATACCGCAAAACCTGCTACTAATCCCCTAGAAATCAAACAAAATTTAATTCTTCAGATATGCGGACGAGTTAGATGGCGTGAAACTCTAGAACTATTTAATACGCTAGAAATTACTCATATAGTAGAAATAGGAGCCGGAAATGTGTTAACAAATATGCTCCGAAAAATCAATTATCCATTCAAATTAAGTAATATAAGTAATATAGAAGAACTACAGAATTTTTTAGACAACGTTAACAAATAATGGTCTCTAATAACTTCTGATTTATAAAGCTTTTAAATTAACTTAATATTATTATATGAAAATTAATTTTAGTTTTTTTAAGCAATTACTAGAATTATTAACTAGTGATTGAAAAAGCTATTTGCATGGAAGAATAAAAGAGCTTGAAGATTTAGCTTTAGAAAATACTAATAATACATTTTTAAAAGAAGAGTGTTATAGGAAGATTGCTCTTATCCGAGGAGACATTAAAAAAGGTGAATATCCGTGCTATGTTCTTCCTTTTAATCTCTTAGGGTTTAATTCCCCGAAGCTTTGCTTCGTGATATAATGCATGTATGGAAGAAAGTAGGTACATACATGAAAGCCATAATGTTACAGTACTTATTTATCATTTAGTAACGCCTGCAAAATATCGTAGAACAATTTTTGATAAAAAGTTAGATAATTATTTATGCGAAATATGTTTAAAAATTGAGGAGAGATATGAGATAAGGTTTTTAGAAATTGGAGTAGATAAAGATCATGTGCATTTTCTAATTCAGTCTGTGCCTAGTTATAGTCCTACTAAAGTAGCTAGGATAGTGAAAAGTATAACAGCTAAGAAAATGTTTGAGAAATTTCCTGACTTAAAAAATAAATTATGGGGTACCGAATTTTGGACTAATGGATATTTTATGAGTATGGTTGGAAAACATAGAGATGAGAAAAAATTACGCAACTATGTAAAGAATCAAGGTGCGGATCGACCATCATATAAAGCTTTTCATCAGAAGCAACTAAAACTTTTTTAGATACCTCGCAGCTCTGCTGCGAGGAGTGTCATTTGTAGTTGTTTTTTGAATTTAGAAAATTGTTGTTTTATTTTTTCTGGTACTAGATTATTATATTTAGTATAATGTGAGGATAAACTAGTTATTGATATTGCATCTAATATATTTTTAAAATTAGTATTGTTAGATTTTTTACATAATGTAGAAATCTCAGTTAGCTGAGTTAGTTGAAACAATACATCGTTATATAAATTCTCTTTTCCCCATCCTCTAACATTATAGTTAGCCCCTTGTTCGAGTAAATATTTTACTACCGCGGCATGCCCATGTTCTGATGCAAGCATTAATACATCTTTATTACCGTTAATTTTTGCCCCTGCATTTAATAATGTTTTTACCCCCTTCAGATTACCGTATATTATTGTTACTTCTATAGCTACATCTAAATTAGCATTTTTAGATAAAAGATATTTTCAACATTTTTGCTGTTTTTTAAATTAATTGCAGTACTTAATGGTGTGTTAAGACGATATTCAGTATTAACATCAAAACCATATATTTCAACAAATTTTTTAATTACTTCAAGTTTTTTTTCATTTATTGTTTTAAAAAAGGTTTGCTTATGAAGATCATTTATATTTTGACTATTTTGTTCTGTTTCTTCTGAGATTGTATTTAAAGGAATTGCTCCTTTTATTAAAAGATAACATATAATATCTGTTTTATGAGGTTCTTCCAAACCAGCAGCGAGACTTAGTAGATTAGAACCGAAATAACTAGTATTAACATCACTTTCTTTTTCATCAATAAAATACTTTACTAAAGTTAAACTTTAGTTTTGTATTGCTTGTATTATATCAATGTTAAGATGTTCAATTAAATCATCAGTTTGCTGATAATTTTTTTCTGAATTACAAATTCTAATGCTTTGTATTTATTTACCTTTCTATGTAAAAGGTAAACTATAACATCATATTTATTAGGGTCATTTGAACTAAATAATATATTAATATTAAATGCAATTACCTTCTTCAGAATGGATTTCATCAATGTATTTATCTAAATACTATTTAGTTATTACATTCGTGGCCTCTGATTCTATTTTGATAGTTTTCGGCTCATTAGTTTTAATCCAAGAACCTTTTTCCCTCGGAGTTACGGAGGAGTTTTTCGACATAATTTACCTAAATTAATTTATAGCGTGCGTGCTATATATTAACCTAAGTAAATTATCAATATCTTAATTGATAGTAAAATAACTTACTATCTTTTAATCTTAAGTTGCATTTTATGGTTCTCTAATTCTATTTCATTGACATAATCGGGGGTAAAGTCTTTAGCAAACTCGCTTAAAGTCTGTTCTTTAATATAATCTCCATAAATATTGATTATTTTAGATAAATCAGGCTCGCTTATTATCTCAATTAAAATCCTGTCAGTTATAGAAAAATCGGCATCTTTACGGGCTTGTTGTATGAAGCGTACAATATCTCTAGCTATTCCTTCTTCTATTAATTCAGGCGTTAGCTCTAAATCAAGTATTAACAAACTGCTATTATCCTCAAAACTTGCTGCTCCTTTAATGTGTGAGTAAGGCTCTAAAACTAGCTTATATTCTTCACTATTTAAGGTTTCGCCGCATATAGCTAAATCACTTGCAGTAGCTTCCCACTCGCCTTTTTTAGAGGCGGCTATAATCTCTTTCATTTTATAAGACAAACGTTTACCAAGCATAGGGAAATTAATCGATAATTTTTTAGCTACATAATTCTCTAGATCATCACGATAAATTATCTCCTTAACATTAATTTCGTCTTTAATTAAATCTTCAAAATCTTTAAGTTTATCATTATGTTTACTGATGATAGTTATACTAGCAAGCGGTTGTCTTACTCGTACATTTTCATTACTTCTAATAAACAGACTATTACTGCAAATATCAAGCACAGTATCCATAGTAGCCACTAGCTCGTGATTTACCTCAAAGTTTGAGAGATCGGGATAGTTACATAGGTGGACGGATAAGTTGTCATTCCCCCATCCTCTTATGTTATCCCACGACTTGATCGCGGGATATTGTGCCCCAGGTTTATCTCCTGAGATCCCGTGGTCAAGTCGCGGGATAACAGTATTGCGTAACCCCAAATATATTGCTTCGGAAATCATAGGCACTAGTGCCGACATCGCAATAACCATGGTCTCTAAACATGAATATAGAGTATTATAAGCATTTTGTTTATCTGCGTCTTTTTCACTTTTCCAAAATCTTGCTCGGCTTCGTCTTATATACCAATTGTTTAAAACTTCAAAAAATCCTGATACTTCATGATAAGCCGTTTGCGTATCGAAATTACCTAAACTTTCTTCAATTTTTTGTACGGCTATTTTAAGCTTAGATAGTATATAAACATCAAGCACGTTTTCAGAAGCAAAATCAAGCTCGCCTTTAAGTGAATCGGCGTTAGCATACATCGTAAAGAAATGGTAGGCATTCCAAATAGGTTTGATGAATAAACGCAGCGTATCGAATACCATCTTACCATCTTTATCGATTAACAGCTCCTGACCTTTAACAATGTTTGAAGATAGCATCGTAACTCTTAAAGCGTCAGAGCCGTATTTATCAAATAACTCCAGCGGATCGGCGTAGTTATTAAGACGCTTTGAAAGTTTTTGACCGGTAGCGTCTAAAATTACGCCGTGGCATATACAATTTAAAAACGGCGGACGGTCAAATAAAGCGGTAGATAGCACCATTAAAGTATAGAACCATCCACGTGTTTGTGCCGAATACTCAACTATAAAATCAGCCGGAAAATGATCCTCAAACCACTTTTTATTTTCAAAAGGGTAGTGGGCTTGCGAATAAGGCATTGAGCCGCTTTCAAACCAACAATCAAAAACGTCTTCTATTCTACGCATTGTTGATTTACCGGTTGGATCATCAGGATTGGCCCGAGTAAGTTCATCGATAAACGGACGATGTAAATCAGTAACTTTAACGCCAAAATCTTTCTCCAATTCCTCTATAGAGCCGTAAACATCTATGCGTGGATATTTTGGATCATCGGACTTCCATACAGGCAAGGGGGTTCCCCAAAATCTATTACGACTTATCGACCAATCACGGGCATTTTCAAGCCACTTACCAAACAAATTATCTTTAACGTGGAAAGGTATCCAGTTAATTTGCTGATTTAACTCTACCATTCTATCTTTAAAGTTTGTCACTTTTACGTACCATGATGGAACGGCCTTATATATAAGAGGTGTATCGGTACGCCAGCAATGAGGATAATTGTGAATATACTGCTCGGTTTTTAGCCAATTTCCTTGCTCTTTAAGTTTGATTATTATTTTGTCATTTGCATCAAATACTTGCAAGCCCTCTAAATCAGGAATTTCTTTAGTGAAATTACCGCTGTTATCAACAGGACAAACTAGCTCGATGCCTTTTGATTCACAAAGTATTTGGTCATCTTCACCAAAGCCCGGAGCCATATGAACAACACCAGTGCCGTCACCCTCAACGACAAAATCACCGGCAAATATCTTAAAGCTATTTGGATGATTCTCGAAATAGTCGAATAAAGGCTTGTAGCTTAATCCTTGAAGCTCTGAACCTTTAATAATAGTAAATTTCTCATCACCTTTTAATTCTAATTCCTTAGCATATTTAGAAACTGATGAAGCAGCTATAATATAACAAATATCATTTTTGGGGGCTAATGCATAATCTATATCACTACCGACTGCAAGGGCTAGATTTGAAGGAAGCGTCCAAGGTGTTGTCGTCCAAGCAGATATACGATATTCTTTATATTCACCGTGCGGTAGTTTGTCTCTTAACACGAAACTCACCGTTACTGCTTTATCGGCTCTCTCACGATAAGAATTATCAAGCCTTGATTCAAAATTAGAAAGCGGCGTTTCGCATGCCCAAGAATAAGGCATTACCCGCATAGATTCGTACAATAACCCCTTATTATATAACCCCTTAAATGCCCAAAGGACGGATTCCATAAAATTCTTATCCATCGTTTTATAAGAATTTTTAAAATCCACCCATCTTGCTTGACGAGTTACATATTGCTCCCACTCACCGGTATATTTCATTACCGAAGCTCTGCAATGACTATTAAACTTCTCTATACCGAAGTTAGTTATTGCAAGACGCCCTGAAATGCCAAGCTCTTTCTCTGATTGCATTTCTGCAGGAAGACCGTGACAGTCCCAGCCAAAACGACGCTCGACTTTCTTACCTTTTACGGTTTGGTATCTAGCATATACGTCTTTAATAAAGCCGGTGAGCAAGTGACCGTAATGCGGCAAACCGTTTGCAAAAGGCGGACCGTCATAAAAGATAAATTCGGCATCTTTAGTTCTATTATCAATAGATTTTTGGAATATATTATTGTCTTGCCAAAATTTTAGTATTTCTCGTTCTATAGCTGCAAAATCAGCATTTGAACTAACTGCAGGATAATATTTAGTATTTGTCATTATTTTAGAAATTATTATAATAGTTTGGTTTATAATAATAGATAATGATAAAGAGATAAATACATAATTTGTACCAAACTATTTAATTTTAGGAGACAAATGAAAACCAAGGAACTTTCTAACACTAATATTATTAACAAGAAAATTAATAATGATAACCAAGCTGTGTTATCTCCTATGCCGGATGTAGGAGGAATATTTTCAAAATATAAGAAAAATAACGAGCTTTCTTTTGAAGAAATAAGAGATAAAGCTTGGAGAGAAAATCTTGAAGAATTATTGGGCGAAAGCATCAACAAATATCGAACAACAACCACAGTGGTTATCAGCAAAAGAATCAGAAAAGTTTCTTAAATGAAGTATCTAAGCCTTTTAAAAATATTTTTTGATAAAAATTAGTGAATCAAAACAATATTACAACTTAATTGCAAGCTGGCCCAAGCTTTGTCTGCTGGTATACTGGATAATTTTTTGATAGTGCAAGAGCAAGGTAGGCTCTATCACCAAGCGATAATCCTAGTTGTTTAGTTTTAATTATTAGTTCTCCGCTTAAAAAAGTCTGCTCCTCATCAAACGGTAAAATTGTTGGAATGAGATTTTGTATTAGCTTATGTATTTGCTCCTTTGTTAAACCTTTTCTATCTATTAAGAATTTTACTACTTCTGCAATATTTACAGTACTCATTATAGCTAAGGTAGCACGTCTATAATTTTTTCTTGTCCTTTTCCTTCAGCAAGTAAAGCTATCAAGGAAGAAGAATCGAGAACCGCAGATTTATCCTGATGAGAAGACATTATTTTACCACAAATTAAAACTTAGAATTTTCTTTATTTGCTTCTTGATATTTCTGCTTTAAAAATTCATCAACAAATGATTCTGATTTGGGGCCGTATTGTTTGAACAATGCTTGAGCTTCTTTTACTGCTTTGTGAAGAGTTACTAAATGTAGTTCATTATTAACTTTATTTATAATGAAAGAATCGCCGGCTTTAAGTTTCATAGCATTTCTAATTTGATACGGAATTAATTAATCTGCCGTTTTTATCAATGCTACTATGTAAAGCTTTCATGATTATACAACTTAGTTAACCACCCTGCATTTGCAATGCAGGGCTTAAGATTACGGCATCAATGCCTTAGCTATAGCTAGTTTTCAACTTGAAAGTTTCCAAATTTATCATCTCTCGACTCATGTTTATCAATATAATCCTTGATCATTTGG
>JAPYLE010000045.1 GCA_027293795.1 Rickettsia endosymbiont of Ixodes persulcatus | reverse complement strand
CTTATCAAAGCATTTATTGAACTACAGAAAAGGTCAAGAGAATTATTCCTGTCTATTACTGGATGTCTTAATGATTTAAAGCAGTTCCTTAAGAAATTAATTATAGATTGGGGAAAATTTTCTTTGAAAGATAAATATCGTAAAACCAGATTATCTTCCTTAAATACACTAAAATTATTAACAATTATGGCTTAACTTGATGCGTATGCTTTGCTTGGCACACCTGGCGGACGTATTATTTAGCAATCTAAAATCTTTTTTATGGCCAATACAGTGGTATCAATATTCTTATAACTTATATAATTATGAGTTATAACTCTGATCTTATCCAATACGATAGGCATCCTTATTCCATATTCTTTTATTAATATATCTACTAATTGCCTATCAGATATAGAGGTATTGACTAATGTAAAATATGCTATATTAGTTTTGTACAAATTTGAATCTATAGCAATTTGTTCTATATTATTTAGACATTCTACTAGGTAATGTGTTTTTTTATGATCTTCCTTTAAGGAATTTATATTATTCTCTAAGCCATACAAGCACCCAGCTGCAATAATACCAGCTTTATGCATTCCACCACCAATTTGAAATTTATAGTACCAAGCCTGCTCTATAAATTCCTCACTGCCTGCTAGTACAGCACCCATAGGGGCTCCAGCCCCTTACTAAAATCAACAAACACAGAATCAAAATAATCTGCATATTCTTTTGGAGAAATTTTAGTATAAGCACAAGCATTAAATAATCTAGCTCCATCTAAATGAGTTGATACATTATTTGCTATACATAATTTGGAAATATCTTTAATATATTCTAAAGGCCATATAGCACCACCACCAAAGTTTGTGGTTTGTTCAATTGATACTAATCTAGATTTTGGTATATTTCTTAAGCTAGGATGAATAACAAGCTCTCTAATTTGATTTACCGTAAATACACCTCTATTTCCTTTTATTGGTAATGGAGTAGCATGTGCTTGGCCGGCAATGAGACCAGATTGTACTAATAATGGGTGTGATGTTTCATCAAGTATTAAATAATCTCCTGGGTTTTTAATATGAGTTTTATATGCAATTACATTACACATTGTACCTGAAACTAAAAATATTCCAGCAGGTTTGCCTAATATTTTACAGGTTTCTTTTATTAATGCATTTACAGTTGGATCTTCGCCTGCGACTTCATTACCAACTTCAGCTTTTGCCATAGCCCTTCTCATTTCAACAGAAGGATTAGTATTTGTATCGCTGAAAAAATCAATTTTTATTTTCATATTATTTTTCGTTGTGATTGTAAAACAAAACTACTTTTTGGATGCTATTAATAGCATCCACAATGTTTGATCTAGTTATACCTAGATGAATCACCGCTCTAATATGATACTGGAGCCAAGGAAATAATAACAAGCCATAAGCTTGACATTCATTTAGAAACACATCGTTGGTAATATTCAATTCTTTTATGCTAAAGGTTACTATATTGGTTTCAGGATATGGAGAGATTAATTTTATATATTGAATTTCTTTGATGCCATCGGCAAATAATGTAGCAAGCTTATTGTCATCTTTAAGCCGGGATATATTATGCTGAAGAACATATTTTGCCGCATTAGCATAATAGCCAATTTGGTGATATCCGCTACCTAGCCAAACTTGTAATTTTCTAGCTTTCTCAATAATTTCATTTTTTCCTGGTAACATTGATCCAAATGGAGCTCCTAATCCTTTAGAAAAACAAAAACTTAATGTATCTGTATATTTTGCATAATCTGCTAGAGCAATATTTGTTTCAACGTGGCTATTAAATAACCTAGCTCCATCTAAATGAAGATTTATGTTATAAGACTTTAAATATTTATATAACTCTACTTGTTTTTCAAATGGATAAATTTTGCTATTAAAACCATTAATGCTATTTTCTATGGTAACTAGTTTAACTTGAGCAAAAATTTTATACCTTGGCTTAGAATTAATAGCATATTCTATGTCCTTGTTTTCCAAAATCCCACTAGTATTATTTATACAATTAAATACAATATTGCTTACTTTTGCATTACCAGCACTATCAAAAAAATTTATATGATAATTATAATGAGTAATTATCTCATCTCCAGGATTTGTTTGACTGGCAATGGCTAATCTATTTGCAAGCATACCGCTCGTAACAAATAATGCATCTTCTACTTTAAATAAGTGTTTGCAATATTCAGTTAAATCGTTGCAACTTTTATCTTCACCATAAGCAAAATCTCCTGCAACGGCTGTATTCATTGCTTTTATAACTTCTGGGGTTTGTAAAGTTACGGTGTCACTCCTTAAATCTATGATTTTTACTTTTTGCATGATTACTATAATTATTATTAGTTAATAACGTAATATATCATCTGTTTGCGTATTCCATAGATCCTGATAAAATCCCTTCTGTACAACCAACTCAGAATGACTACCATCTTGAACTATCGTACCATTATCAAATACTAAAATACGATTCATATATAGAAGAGTAGAAGGGCGATGAGCTATAACAATTGCAGTTTTATGTTGCATTAACTTAAATAAACTTTCTTGGATTTCTTTTTCTGTTATTGAATCTAACTGATTTGTTGCCTCATCAAGAAGTAATATTGGAGCATTTTTAAGAAAAGCCCTAGCAATTATTATTCTTTGCTTCTCACCTCCTGACAATTTCACACCTTTTTCGCCTACTATAGTATGATAACCTTTAAGCAAACTATTGATAAACTTATGATGCCTGCAAATTTAGCAGCTTGCACTACTTCTTGCTCAGTTGCTTCATTATTGCCATAGCGAATATTTTCTAAAATAGTGTCATGAAATAAAATCAAATCTTGAGGTATAGCTAGACCATAGGAAATAGGTACAGTTAAATAAACTTTAGTACGTGTTCTACAGCCATACTGATATCTTTGAATTGCCCCGTAACTTTTCTTATTTCGTTCTTAATCTTAAACCAATAATGTTCTATAG
>JAPYLE010000044.1 GCA_027293795.1 Rickettsia endosymbiont of Ixodes persulcatus | reverse complement strand
AACAAGCTGCTGTGCACCGTATAGAGAGAATGAGAAACTGTTAATATCGGTTTTATCACCTTTCTTATAATCTTGGTGTTTTATATCGGTTTTAGTGATACCGATAGCAGCACCGATCATTAAGTTATCGTTAGCTAGCGTATCTAAACCGATTACGACACCAGTGGTTTTAGCTTTATAACCTGCTAAACCGCCTTTCTTACTTTGATATGCATCAGTATAGAAAGGTTTTGCCCATATACCGTAAGCTACATTGTCAACAGCTTCGTCACCTGCTGCAACCGGACCTTGCGGTGTAGATGCTAACCCGCCTTCAGCTCCTGCCATTTCAGGAGTTTCATAAGTACCAAGATATCTAAGAGCACCTAACCTGTTACCAAGTTGAGCTTGGATATCTTTAGCTACATCTAATTGTGCATTAGTTACAGCCGCACTTGTATCGGTAGTAATAGCTCCGACAAAGTTAGCTGCATCAGTAGTATTTTTAGCTAAAAGAAGATTATTATATGCTGCGGTATTAGTTGCATTTACAAATGTTGTAACGTTCTGACCTATATCGACTACACCTGCAAACTGGCTACTTCCGATAGCCTTTGTAACTACATTTGCTACATCGTTAGTACGTGTTAATACGTAATCTTTATTATCGGCACGTATTAATCCATACTTTACGAAAATATTACTTCCAGTTACGTTAAACTTAGGATCACCTAAAGTACCTGCGAAACGAACCCCGCCTTGGATTAAAGTATAAGTTTGTATACCGCTGAAATTTGCATTAGCACTATCTTGTACGTTAATGATTGTGGTTCCTGTAGTTGTTGCATTAACTTGAACACCTTCTGCGATAACGATATGACCTATACTGCCGTTTGCTACTGTTAGCATTGTGCTAAGAGAAGTATTGCCTCCCCATGTTGAAGTACCGCTTGCAAATGTTAAGGTGTTTGTAGCAAGATCTATATTACCGTTAATAGCAGTTGTACCGCCACCTAAAATTACGTTCGATGCTGCAACATTTAAGTTAACATTACCAAAATTGGTTGCCGTAGAATATATATTTCCTTGTAATTTTTCTAATGAACCGGCAGGACCCGTAAATTGTACGGAAGCTACAGGAGTATTAGAGCTACCTATATTACCGACAGATGCACTACCTAAGTAAGTTACGACACCGTTATTAGCTTTAACGGTAGCAACCGTACTTGTAGAAGTAGAGTTTGTACCATCAGCAAAAATTACATTAGAGTTACCGTTAGCACTTCCAAGAGTGATTGTACCATCGAAATTTTTTCCGGCTACACCGCCTGCTTGATATGTTAAACCATCATTAACTATTAAGTTATTAACGAAAGTATTTCCTAAGTTTTTATAGTTTGTAGTAACAGTTACGAGCTTTAATTTTAGAGCAGCCTCATCTTCTGGCTTTATCCCTAAACCGTAGATTGTACCAGGGGTATTAGGGACACCGCCGTTAAGCTGTATAATACCTTGACCGTCATTTACAGTAAACAGACCTGCATATAATGTATTAGCATCAACAGTGATCGTATCATCACTTGCAAGCCCAAGACCTACAACATTATTCTGATCCCCGATTGCTTGACCTGGGGCGATTGTACTATCAACATCTGAAACAATAACTGCAGGAACATTTAAGTCACCTACCGGACCATTACCGACTGTACTTGTAATTGTTAAACCGTCAAATGAAATTTTGCTAGGTAAGAATAAACCTACACCTAGGCTTGCATTTGCAAAAGCAATTTTAGTGGTATTAACGCCATGCCCAGCTAAATTACCGTTCTCATTAAATACTACGCGACCGGGACCGGAAACTGTTATTTGTTTTAAAACATCAACAGCGGCAGCTTGTGTTTGTAATGTTACGGTAATATCATCAGCATTAACAAATTCTACTATACCGGTATTGTCGGCAGATTCGATAAAGCTTGTAGTATAATTGCCTCCGATTTGTAAGGTAGAATTACCAACAATTGTACTCTTGCCGCTAAAAATAGCACTACCTAAGAACTGAGCAGTAGTACCGTTATCTAATTCTACAGTATTAAACTTATTACCTTGCTGTCCACCGACTATACCACTAACTATATTTGTTCCACCAGCAGTGAAGCTGAACGAACCTGTATCAGCAGCAGCAGTAGTAATGTTAGTGGCGTATAAATTAACACCTTTACCAACCTCTAATACAGAATCATTTGGAGCTATCGGAGCTGCAAAATTAATCTCAGCAAGTGAATTTGCTGCACTACCTAAATTTGTACCCGCAGAAAGAGTAGTAATAGGGGCAGCAGGATCGCCGGCAACTATTATTTTACCTTGACCTGCAGCATTGGTAGTTTTTGTTATTAAATAAGTATTGTGACCAAGTTGTACTGAACCGTTATTACCGATATCTAACTCATTAATAGCAACATCACCAGCATTTAAAATTGTTTTACTTGATCCGACTCTTAATTGTCCAAGGATTTTATTAGCACCGGGTGCAATAGCACCGATATTACCGCTAATAGTTAAAGTTTGATCATTTGTTAGGCTACTCGCATCTAATATACCCTGTTTATCGGTAGTTACGGCTAAATTAGCTTTAATTTGTAAAGCTGCATCTGTAGTATTAGTTAGAGTTAATGTTTCGTTAGCTCCAAAAGTAATAGCATTAGCAGGATTGTTAACTAATAAAACACTGTTTCCGCCGTAAGATAAATTTTTACCAGCTAAATTAATATTTTTTAGGGCATTACCAACATTACCACCGACAGCAGCATCAACACCTATATTACCATTAATAGTTGCATTACCGGTTAAAGCGATTGTACCATTACCTGCTGCTAGCATATTTATAATATCACCGTTTACGGTTGTGCCTTCTTCTAAGGTAAGGGTATTATCAAATGCTTTAGATAAATATATATTTTGCGCATTAATTTTGCTACCTTGCTTTAAAGTAAAGTTTGTAGCAGCACCATTATCATCATCTGCTAAAGTAACAATTTTTAAAGCATTATTTCCACCGATATTACCGTTAATGGCGAAATTAGTACCGCGTAACTCTAATATACCTTTATTAGCCGTAGCAGTACTTACATTTTGAACGAAAAGAGCATTTGTAGCATTAGCAGCTGCTTTATGCACTACTAAAGTATTATCTGTTTCAAAATTAATTGTAGCTAAACTATTACCATTAGCACCAATATTACCGGTAACTGTTACATTACCACCATTAACACTGAAACCACCTTGGTTATTAGTCCCACTAGTATTAAGTATATTACCTACTACATTATGATCTTGTGTTGTAAATTTGATTAAGGAATCAGCACTAGTTAAATTAATAGCTTGAGCAGCAAAAGTACCGCCGTTCCCATTGTTTCCACCTTGGAATGTTAATTCTCCGGCAACATTAACCGCAGCTACAGGATTATTAGCCCCTATGTCTGTACTAACCGTAGAATCACCTAAGAAATTTACCGTACCGTTATTAGCACCTGCACCGCCAATATCTATATTATTAGCAGCAGTAATACCGGTTATATTAACTCCATCTGCAACATTTAATACAGCAGCATTACCTAAAATAATACCATCAGCTCCAACAATACCGTCAAGTTTAGCATTTGCATTTAAAGTAACTTGTGCGTTTGCCCCTAATATGAAACCTTGTATACCATTAGTATTACCAATCGTACCATTAAATATAACTATACTCCCGTTATCAATGTTAATGTGACCTTTACCTGCAGCAGTACCGTTGAAAGTAGCAGTATTACCGAAAACAGCTGTTTTAGTACCGTCTGCACCATTAGCTGCAAGGCTAATTTGGAATACAGAATTAGCATCTGCAAAATTAATAGGTCCGAGGTTAGTGTAAGTATTTATAGGAAAAGCTGCAACTCCAGGAGCACCGTTTAAAGTTAAGGTATGTCCTGAAGTAATATTGACCGTTAATAATTGACCTGCAGCACCGGAAACAGCACCAATCGCTATATTCGTACCGTTAACTGCAAAAACACCACTTTGTAACATGTTAATCGATCCGCAAAGCACAGTAGGGTTACCACCGTTATCATTTCCTCCATCAGCTGTGGCAGTGAAAGGGCCGCCTGCTTGTACAACATAAGTTAAAGAGTCACCTGTTACTATTCCAGGAATACCAACAGCATTTAAATTAACGTTTGCATCAATATTGCGGTTAGCAGCGCCCATAGCTGAGCCTGCAAAACCAGCTACTATGGTAGCTGTGGAAGCAGTTACCAATCCTGCGGAAATTAATTTTTTTAGAAAATTTGGTTTTTGAGCCATATTTTTTGCCTATATTTAAGTTAAAAATTTAGTACCTAGTATTAAAACAATATAGCCGGCTACAGGCAAGATTACCAGCACCGAACAAGGATATAATCTAATATTTTGCTTTAATAGTCTCTAAATTACGGGCTGAGTATACTATACATTATATATAATTACAAGCCACACGGTAGTTTTTGTATAAAGTTTTAATAAATGTTATATTTTTATCACAACTAAGTCATTCCGTGGCTACGACCATGGAATCTAGAATAATAACTTAAAAATACTAAATAATTTTAGTATTTTTAACTGGATCCCGCAATCAAGTTAGTTAGCTAGGATGACTTAATGTTTTACTGGATTCCTGCGAAAGCGGGAATGGCACCGAGGACTGGATCCCGTGGGTCACAAGGCCACGGGATGACATATTATCCCTACTCTTCATTAAATATTAGCATTTCAGTCGTATTTTCCCATTTTAGCATTTCGTCGTATTTGGCATACCAAATACGCATAATTTCTTTTTCATATTCTACAATTTGCTCTTCTAATCCTTCAAATTGCTTCACCATTTGACGTGCTTTAGAAAGTATCGTGTCGTTAGTAACGTCAAAAACTTTTTTCAAATGATGCTCTTGTTCTTCTTTGTAATTTAAATGAGCCGCTCTACCAAGCTCGGCATCTTTATGCATCTCCTTGCTTCTTATTTGTATTTCAAAATTACGTTTAGAGTATAAAAGCTGCATTATATTATGAAGAGACTGATAGCCGTTGCTTTTTGGCCTATTGATATAATCTTTGGTATATAGCCAAGCTAAATGCGGAGAATGCTTAACTACGTCTAAAGCGTTGTAGCATAGACCTTTAGATTTAACTATAATCCTACATGCAATTAAGTCTTTCAATGCATCAAGTGGCACTTCTTTCCTTTTCATCTTTTTTAAAACAGAGTAAGGTTCTTTAAGACGCATATATATCTCATTTTCTATCTCTGCTTTATTTAAATCTTCTTTAAGCAGATTAATAATATTATAAATCAAATCCCCTCCTGCTACCTAATATTCTATATATTTCTATTTTTAGTAAAAATTACCTATAGCTTTTAGAACTTAAATCTACAAGACTATTCATAATACTATTCAAGTAATTTATAAAATTAATTCTTTAACTAAAAATTAAAAAACAGATTATATAGTAAAAATAAATTCTTTCAATATAATTGTTTAATTAATTTTAACTTAGATTAATTGAATAGTTTCTTAATAGCAATTTTACATGTCATACCGTGGCTTGACCCTGTGTTGTACGAACGTTCAGTATGTCATTCCTGCGAAGGCGGGAACCCAGCAAAACATATAAAAAAAAACTTATTTTTTATATGTTTATAGTCTCTTTGGTGGTTAAAACCTCCATCTTCCAGATGGAAAAGCTTTAGCTTGCCATGTGCGCCATGATGCGTTAGCACCACAAGCACCATGAGTTCAATACGTCAGGAAATTACGTACTGTTTACTATAGTCTATACAGTGTGGTAGACATTAAGTTACTGTAGGTCTAATAGTGGTAATGTAACGATTATATGATTAATCTCTTAGGGTTTAATTCCCCGAAGCTTTGCTTCGTGATATGATGTATGGATGGAAGAGAGTAGGTACATACATAAGAGCCATAATGTTACAGTACTTATTTATCATTTAGTAACGCCTGCAAAATATCGTAGAGC
>JAPYLE010000043.1 GCA_027293795.1 Rickettsia endosymbiont of Ixodes persulcatus | reverse complement strand
TATTGAACGCTGTCAGGCACGCACAGGCCGAGCTCAGAGAAATCATATTTGTCTTGCCGTATTTGCTTGGCTCGATATGAACAAAAGAAGGATAAATAAAAAAATTACTTTATATCAACAAAATTGGGAAGTTATAAAAATATCAATTCAGAACAACATTAGATGGCTTCTAGCTGATACGCAATTTTGCTAAGTGCAAAACTCCTGATTAGTATTGTGTAAATATTTGATAGCTTCAGAATAATTCTTCTTATCGAGTTTTATATTCTATATTTGCTTTAACAGACCCAAGTTCGGCAGCTTTTTATATAACTCTATTGATTGATCTGGCGTCATTGTGGATATTTTGGCTTTCTTGGCATTAAGTTTCAGCTTTTTGGCAGTGAATTTTATCTAATTGCCGCTTATAAGATGCTCCTTTTTTATGTTCTTGAGGTATAGATTCAAAAGCGTTTTTTAATAATTCCTCTAACTTGTATAAGTATCTATCTCTTGTCGTGGGGATATTTCAGAATTGAGCAGCTTGTTATAGATTACTAAATTAATATCTTCACCTTTGCTACTGTTATAGAACCAATAATATATTCCCATAGTGATTTAGCATCTTCTTCGTTGATGGGATTTATTAAGTTTTGTAAATTAGTAATATTTTTATCCATAGATAAAGTCAGAGATAAATTTATTAAATTTGATTTTAAGTTAGTTTTAATATCCTCTAAGTTTTTTATATTAGCACTTTTTTGTTAAAAATCCTCTTAGCTGAAATATATTATTAACTTCTGCGGTATCTAAAGTTTTGTTAGTTTTTATGTTATTATAAAAATTCTGAACAGCTTCATTTAATTTTTTAAGAAACGAATCTTTAGTATTATCTATCGTCGCTATAAAAGCTACTAATAATTCTTCATTTATATTATAGCCTGCTACCTCGCTAAATAAATTATCAAACCACTCTGAAGAATTAATTAAATTTGAATTCTCTTGAAAATTGTTGATATTGGAAAAATATTTCAAATAATTTATAAGAGCATTTAAACTATTTTCTGGTTCTGAAATTTGTAAAATAGGATATAATTCATCACTAACCTTGAGAAAATTTTCTATAGTTTTGTCTTTATTGTCCCTAGTTTGAGAATCTTTTAGGATTTTTATTAGTTGTGCTAATTTTTGATTTTCAGCCGAATCAAATATTGTATTTTTTTCTTTATTCCATACTTTATAGTCCCTTTGGTGGTTAAAACCTCCATCTTCCAGATGGAAAAGCTTTAGCTTGCCATGTGCGCCATGATGCGTTAGCATCACAAGCACCATGAGTTCAATACGTCAGGAAATTACGTACTGTTTACTATAGTC
>JAPYLE010000042.1 GCA_027293795.1 Rickettsia endosymbiont of Ixodes persulcatus | reverse complement strand
ATTATATGATTAATAGGCATATTGGTACACATGAGCCAGACATGATTTTGCACATACGGGTCGCATAAGCTTTAGCTTCATATGCGACTTCTAGTCGCTATAAAACAAACTTTCATCTGAAAGATGAAAGTGGTTGATTTAACTGTACCTATTTCCTATGGTCTAGCTATACCTTACGCTACTTGCTTGTAAAAATGATTTATATAAGTCTTTGCTACATTTTGATCTTGCCATCTTAACTAAAACTCTTTTTTGTTAGATTAACATATTTTTTGCTAAGTGCGAAACTCCTGATTTATTTAAATTGGCAGCTAAATTAGTAAGTGAATAACAATCCGCCTAACCAAAAATTTTCTTTACATAAATTTACAAAACCACACGAACCCCCTTAGCTAATAGTAATAGTATTTGCTTTCATGTTCCATTGATCCGTAAAGCCTGAAGGAGTTACGCCACCGTTCCAAACAGGGTAAATACCACCTTTCATATCAAGGCGATTTAATTGCTTTCCTTTGCGAACAGTAGCTATGCTAGAAAGTTTAACAGCTTGCCATTTCTTTTCCTTTGTCTGATTATTAAAGATATCTCGAGCAATTATGTTATAATTTTGTTGTTTGATATCACATAATTTTGTTAATATCTTCATACTTTCATCCCAAACACGTAAAATGTTAGCTATTTTTCGTTGTTCTAGTAAAGGAAGAACTAAAATAGATAAATTTGAATATTCTGCAGCATTTATATTAGGTAATGCTCCTTCTCGTAAATTTTTTTAACCCAAGCTTTATATTTATTAGATTGAGTGAACAAAAAAAGATATTCCGGTAGAATAATTTTTTGATTTGAACGGAAATGAATTAAGTAACTTGCATATGCTATAACTTCATTAGATCTATGTAAATATGTTTTTCCTACAGTATTGCCTGTACGTGCAAAAACAATATCCCCTTTTTCTAAATAACAATTTTTTACATCTGCAAGATTTATACTTTTAGCATTATGAACGATTAAATTACCTTGGTCATCGATATCGGTAATACGTAAATATCTCGGTAGTAAAGGATCATAATTTAGAGCAGCTATATTTGCACCATAGCGATCAAACACTAAAATAAGCAACCGGAATACTAGTTGAGGTAAAAAGATTAGCAGGTAAGCCTATTACTGCATCTAATAAGTTTTCTTCGATTAAAAACTTTGACGAATTAAACCTTATGCTCCTCCACGAAATAATACACCGTGCGGTACTACTATAGCAGCACGTCCACTACGCGGCTTAGTAATCTCAATCATATGAAAAATAAAAGCATAGTCCCCTTTAGTTTTAGGAGGAATACCACGCTTAAAACGATTATACTCATCGTTAGCTGCATTTTCATGCCCCAATTTTTCTAAACTAAAAGGCGGATTCGCGACAACTATATCAAACTCCATAAGCTTATCATTTTCAAGTAACGCCGGATGATTTAGTGTATCGCCCATGAATATGTGCCCCGCCTTCCGCATGCAAAAACATATTCATCTGTACTAATGCCTATGTTATATTATAGTCATTTCTTGACCATAAAGTGCATAATTATGATCCTATACTTCTTTAGCTGCTCTAATTAAAAGCGAACCGGAAAACCACAAGCCGGATCACAAATTGTATTGCCGTACTCCGGAGCAGCAAGCTTTGCAAGCAAAGTTGATACGGCAGCAGGAGTATAAAATTCACCGGCTTTTTTGCCTGCATCTGAAGCAAAGCGTGATATTATATAAATATAACATTATAATATCTGCACTGACCTCTATCGGGACTTAAATCTAATTCCGGTTTGTTAAAATCTTCTAACAGCATTCTTAAAAGACGATTTTGTTCTTTAATCTTACCTAAATTATATTCTGAGTAAAAATCAACACAAAATACTCCTTTTAACTTGGTAGGATTCTTCTGTTCTATTTGTTCTAAAGCTTTATTTATAAGTTCACTAATATTATTTTTATTTCGTTTTATAAAGATATCGTAAAAACTTGCACCTTCCGGTATTACAAATTGTTCTCGTTTTAATTATTGTTAAGCTCTCAGAGGTTCATCTTTATATTTTTCTTCATATTTTTTTGAATGTGCTATATATTTAAAGAATAGCATTACTAATATGTAATCTTTATAATTTGCTGCATCCATCACACCACGAAAAGTATCACAAGCAGCACTATTTATTTGATTTTATTTTACTTAATCAGTCATATCTTTATTTAATTTATTTTATATAGATTATATAGGTTAAAAATTGAAAAGCAAATAATTTAGTTTTCATAAAAATAGATAATAAGAATTACTTTTTCAACTATTATGTTTGTTTATAACTCAAAAATGATACTCCTCGCAGCAGAGCTGCGAGGTATCTAAAAAAGTTTTAGTTGCTTCTGATGAAAAGCTTTATATGATGGTCGATCCGCACCTTGATTCTTTACATAGTTGCGTAATTTTTTCCCATCTCTCTGTTTTCCAACCGTACTCATAAAATATCCATTAGTCCAAAATTCGGTACCCCATAATTTATTTTTTTAAGTCAGGAAATTTCTTAAACATTTTCTTAGCTGTTATACTTTTCGTGGTGTGATGGATGCAGCAAATTATAAAGATTACATATTAGTAATGCTATTCTTTAAATATATAGCACATTCAAAAAAATATGAAGAAAAATATAAAGATGAACCTCTGAGAGCTTAACAATAATTAAAA
>JAPYLE010000041.1 GCA_027293795.1 Rickettsia endosymbiont of Ixodes persulcatus | reverse complement strand
TACCAATCAATATATTTTGATACTTCTCTGTAGATCCCGCTAGGGCGGAAATCCTTACTATTTAACCATCGACTTGCACTATCGTGAGATAGGTTTATTGGACTTACTTCAGATAATGCTTTACCACTATATCTTACGCTGTCAGGCACGCACAGGCCGAGCTCAGAGAAATCATATTTGTCTTGCCGTATTTGCTTGGCTCGATATGAACAAAATAGGGATAAATAAAAAAATTACTTTATATCAACAAAATTGGGAAGTTATAAAAACATCAATTCAGAACAACATTAGATGGCTTCTAGCTGATACGCAATTTTGCTAAGTGCAAAACTCCTGATTCATAATTTACTACCGTAATACCAGTATAACCTACTTGCTTTTCTTAACTTGATGCGTATGCTAGTAGGTAGTGTGCGAAAACTCCTGAGATTACCGCGTGTTGCTAACGCAACTCTTAACAATGACAGACAGTTTTTAAAAACTGTCTGTCATTATGATAATACACAGGGGCAAAACAGTTTAACCCTCAATTTCTACTTTTTATAAGGTAGCAAATTACAAAAAATTACTATTGGCAAAAGTCTTATCCTAACTTATGAAGTATCAATAGAAACGAATTTAACGGTGAGAATTGAGAAGCTTTTTTATTGCTTTTTCCTTTTCTTTATTTTGAGTCTTTATGCTATTTCTTTCTTTTATAATTTTCAGTTTAGTTTTAAACGGAACAAGAAATAAAGCACTACAATATTCTCCGTCCGAAGCATGCAAATTTCTATTAGCATCCACTGCTATCCAATCTAAAGCTCTTTTCCCTTTAAAATCTTTAATTTTTTGATCTGTTCATTCTAATAAAATACGAGTAGGTTCAACATTAAGATATGATGCTGCATAATAAGGGAAGTCATTCCGGTTTTAGAATTTTGAACGTTAGAATTAACACCTAACTTAAGCAAAAGTTTTATTAAATCAGGGTTATTTCTTTCTGCGGCTTAATATCATTCCGGTACTACCCTGATTAATTAAAAATTCGGCAATTTCCGGCTTCATAAATCCTATATTTATATGTATAAAATTCATAGATGCACCACGCTTCAATAAAAATTCGGCAATTTTTATATTATTATTCGATATAGCATAATCTAGAGGAGTCCAGCCCAAGCATGGTTGATTTACTCCATATCCTTCATCTAATATTTTTTTACTTCATCGATATTATCTGCCTTAATAGCATCTGCTATCGGTGTAATTGGATTTCCAACTTTTTGATCATACTCAATACTGTCTACATATATTTTTTCGCTCTTATACTCAAGTTTACATTCCATCGCATGAATAGAAGGAATAATAAAAATAATTATAAACTTTAAAATTACTTGAATAATTTTCATATAATTAATCTTAATTGTTAATTACTTGATCAATCTAGGTACTATGTAACTATGCAGCATTAAACCTTTATCGGTAAGATAGACATTTTTATCTAACTTAATTAGGTCTTGGTTTTGATAATGTTTAAGATTATTCATATCTAAAATATTCTCTAATTTTGTGTTCAATTTCTACTCTAATGTAGAAATATTTATGCCACTTTTAAGACGCAATCCCATCATTAACATTTCTTCAATGATTTCTTGATGTGTTAACTTAATGTTAGTTTGAATACCGACATTTTTTGTTTTAACCGAGTCTAACCATTTTGCAGGTTTATGCCACATCATAATTGCCGATACCGAACTTGAGGGTTCAATGATTCTACTATGAGCTCCAGGACCTATACCTAAGTAACCATTATAATTCCAGTAAGTTAAATTATGCAAACATTCCTGACTCGCTAGAGCATAATTAGATATCTCATATCTAAAATATTTTTTAGATTCTAGATAATGGTTTGTCCATTCATACATTTCAGCTGCTTCATCCGAATGCGGCAAAATCAGGTTACCGTCCTTAAATAATTTATAAAACGGTGTACCTTTTTCAATAGTCAGCTGATAAAGAGAAATATGCGAGGTAGCAAGCTGCGTTGCTTGTTTTAATTCTTCTTGCCAGTCTTTTAATTTCTGACCGCTACGTGCATATATTAAATCAAATGATACTTGTGGAAAAATCGTATTTGCCGCCTCAATTGTTTTAATGGCTTGCATACAATCATGGGTTCTACCTAGTTTTTTTAAATCGTCTTCTTCTAAGGATTGTACTCCAATTGAAACACGATTAATTCCGGCAGATTTGAATGCTTTAAACTTCTCAGTTTCAAAGGATGTGGGATTGGTTTCTAGAGTTATCTTAGTTTGATGATCAATAATTGCTATATTACTGATTTTATTTATTATTCCTTCCACTATTACAGGATTCATTAACGAAGGAGTGCCACCACCGAAAAAAATAGATTTTATATATTTATTTTGAATAATGGCCTTAAAATACTCAATTTCCCTTTCATAGGACTTAAGCCACTGATTATGATCTATAGTGCTTGCCACATGAGAATTGAAATCACAATACGGGCATTTTGACAAACAAAACGGCCAATGAATATAAATACTTAAATCATCTGCTGTAACTTTCATATTTTATATTTTTGAAGAATGCAGATAATTTATGTTAGTTTCTCAATTTCTTCTTTTTTTAATCTGGTTGAGGCAATTATTAAGTCAATTTTTAAACCGGCTTTGATTAAATTTTTCGCTATAATAATTTTTTCTTTTCTTCTTCCCCTTTCTATACCTTGTTGCTCCCAATGATGTGCTAAGCTTCCCATGATTTTTGCTCCTAAGTTAGGGTTTAAATGCGATTTAAGCATTTTTTCTACTTCTATTTTATCATTTTCTTTGATTTTATTCAAGGTGTAGGACAAAATTAGCTCTATATAATCAATACCGATATTAATTTTAATAAATTCAGGTAAAAGATCAGCTATTTCTTGCCATCTCTTTAATAAATCTCGCTCGTGTATATGCTTCATAAAAAATTGTAAAATTCCAGACCAAGCATTTTCTTTCAATTTTTGATCAGATATATCATGCACGTTTATAAGTTGATAATCATTAATCCAAGTATTTTTAAGTTCACCATGATCAAACAACTCCCATAAATTACGAGGAGCGTTATATTTTTGTATACCGTTATAGAATACGCACGGATATATAAAAGGAAATTTCTTATTTTTCGTTGTTTTCATATGATATTCAGCAATGTTTAACATATACTTAAACAAATGAAAAGCCATATAATAATCAGGTTTTGTTCTAATAATAAAAATAAGTAACCGTCTTCACCGCAAAATTTAGCTGAAAATAAAATGTCCAATGTAGATTTTTTATATCTACAAAACTACCTTTCTCCATTTTAAGAGTTTCAAAAGAAAGTAAGTTTTGTATATGAGGAGGTAAATGCATTTCAAAAAACTCTTTAGCGACTATCGAATTTTCAAATGCACTTCGTACAATCTCATCATGTTTAGGCTTTTTCTTTTTTGACATAGTATAAATTTACGAAAACAATTTTCCAAATCCACTACGTAATAGATTTTTAGGGTTCATTTTACTTGCTTTTTTCATCATATCGCTTATTTGCTTATATTGTTTTAGTAAAATATTTACCTTTTGTACTGTAGTACCGGCACCTAGAGCTATACGTTTTCTGCGAGAGGCATTAATTATATCGGGATTCTTACGTTCTTTCGGCGTCATAGATAAAATAATTGCTTCTTGATGTTCAATTATTTTACTATTTAATTTTGACTGATCTATTTGATCCATAATTTTACCGCTACCCGGTAACATGCTAAGTATACTTCCAAAACCTCCCATTTTTTTTATGCTTCTCATTTGCTGCATATAATCATTTAGATCGAATTTACCTTTTTTTAATTTAGCAGCTGTTTTTTCCGCTTCTTCTCTATCAACGATACCGGCTGCTTTTTCAACAAAGGATATAATATCGCCCATATCAAGTATTCGAGAAGCTAAACGTTTAGCATCGAACTCTTCTAAATCGGTTAGTTTTTCACCGCTACTCAAGAATTTAATCGGCTTTTTGGTAATATATTTTACACTAAGCGCTGCACCGCCTTTAGAATCACCGTCAATTCTAGATAAAATTAATCCTGAAAGTTCTAACTTTTCATTAAAGCTACTTGCCGTAACTACTGCATCCTGCCCTGTCATACTGTCAATTACTAATAAAGTTTCCGTAGGCTCCACTATCTTTTTTATTGATAGTGCCTCCTCCATCATCTCTTTATCAATTTGTGTTCTACCGGCAGTATCATAAATTACGACATCATAAGCAGAGAGTTTAGCTTCAGCAATAGCTCTTTTGACAATATCAAGAGGTTTCTCACCTTGCACAATAGGTAATGAATTAATCTGTACCGAATTTGCAAGTATAGCTAGCTGCTCTTGTGCTGCCGGTCTGTAAGTATCCAGAGAAACAAGTAAAACTTTTTTATTTTGATTTTTAAGTCGTAAAGCAAGTTTACTACTCGCTGTAGTTTTACCACTACCTTGCAACCCTACCATTAGGAAATTTACAGGCGACTTTGAATTTAAATTTAGCTTTGTCTCAATTTCACCGGCAGCTAAAAGATTTATCATCTCTTCATGGATAATTTTAATTATCATCTGCCCAGGTGAAACAGACTTAATAACCTCCTGCCCTAGTGCTTTTTGTTTAACTTCCGCTATAAAATCTTTTATCACCGGCAACGCTACATCCGACTCTAAAAGAGCCACTCTTATATCCCGCATAGCAGCATCTATTTGGGCTTCCGTCAAAATTCCTGAGCTGACTAGTTTATCAAAAGTCTTCGTTAAATTTTGTGTTAAAGTTTTAAACATGTAAATAATTTGATTTTAATAAAGTTCATAGAACCTAATATATATTACGAGTAAATGAACAATAGTCAAAATAAAACATAAATTAAATTTGTATTCGAGATGGGAACTGCTTTCCGTCTTGAATACCCCATTATTTTAAACTTCTTTCAAAAGAAGTATATTTCTCTCAATATATTTTGTTGTTTTATGGATAACGTGAAAGGGGTGCAGAGTGATATCGAGTTCAATTACTAGAAAATTCATTAACCACTAATATATAACTTGCTTTTAAGTCCAAATCATAATCAATGGTATTATATATTAACTTTTTTATGTCAGTAAATTTTTGCAGTAAATATGAAGGATGTTGATTGGATAGTTTATTAAAAATCTTATTTTCTAAATCTAGAAGTTCAATATTAACGTTAGCAGATTTTTTAAGAATTCTATTCATTAATAATGATACGTTATCAATAAAATCTAGCCATAATTCTCGGTCTTTAGTAGTAAAACGATTAATAAAATCTAACGTCTCATTATCTGCTATCGGCTGAATAAACTCAGAATATAATTCGTTTTGAGTATGATGGATAGATGATCTAATATTAATTTTAAAACATCTTGATCTAATCGTAGAAATAATACTTGCAGCTCTTGAAGTAATTAAAAAAATGTAACTGTTCTTTGGTGCATCTTCAAGAATTTTTAAGCATGAATTTGCTGCATTCAAATTCATAAGATCCGCCGAATAAATTACGGCAACTTTATAACCTGAGATTGCAGAAGTTTTACTTAAAAAGTCTTGTAACTTTCTTATTTGTTCAATAGAAATATTTTTAGCATTAGATGTACCTGAAGTTTCCCTAACGATAAAATGATAATCAGGATTATTTTCAAGAGGAATGTTATTCTTAAAAAGCTTAACATATATAAAATCTTCTACGTCTTTTAAAGCTTGCTCTATATTTTCAGCTTCGATAAGCCAACTATTGTATAGCTTATTGTGTTTTAAGTTAAACTCAAGACGTTCGATTATCATAATATAAAAAGAGTTATCATAGTAACAAGAAATGGTTTATGGTTGTAATATCATTATTGAATTGTACTTAAGAAGTGTTCTATATCATTCCGGCTTTTGCAGAGCATTGTTGCATGAGCCGGTTTTTCTAGTGTTACCCCGTAAGCTTGTAAACGGGGTTCAGAAAATTATTAGTGCTATAAGTTACTCCTTGAATGACATGGTCAAGTCACGGTATAACACCGAAGCATTTTTCTAGAGCCATACAACAAAGCCCTTTTGTAGGGACTATACAATAAAGCATTTATAATGGTAAATCAGAATCATTAATTACAAGCTTCTTTCATTTTTCTTCCGGCTCTAAAAGTAGGTTGATTGTAAGCGTCTATTTTCATTTTTGCTCCGGTTTTTGGATTACGACCCTCACGTGCTTTTCTATGATGTATTTCAAATGAACCAAAACCTGTTATATTAAGATTATGGTGACTCTTTATAGCATTAATCACACTATCAAGAACTAAATTAAGTGCTTTCTCGGCATCAGCTTTTGTTAATAATTTATGTGAAGCATGTTTATTATTATGACCATGGTTGGTCATAAATGCTATAAATTCGGTTTTATTCATTTTTTTTGGTTCTTTTTTGTTATGTGCACTCATAATAAAATCAACTCTCCTTTAATGGGTTAATATGCATTGATATTTTTTTATAGAAAAATATATACAACTGGCAATAATATACATCAATATATTTTTTATGTGAGTTAATTATAACAAACTACCCACATACTGCAAATGCCAGTTATTTACAAAGTTTAAAATATATACGTTATTGTATTAATTTATAGAAAAATGTAGCCATTTTACATCAGTAATACTGTTAAAACTATCTTAATCAAGTAATTAAAGTGAAAATTTATCATTAAAACCCTAATTTATTGTCAATAGCAAATTACTTTTTGTAATTTACTATTGGGTAAAATTGTAGAAATCAGGATTTGAAGCGTTTCTTCCCCCCGATTTCAAAATAAAATATTAAAAAAATATATTAAATCCAATGTTATTGTCTGAAATTTGCATTAAACGTCCGGTATTTGCTACGGTTTTGAGCTTGGTTATCGTAGCTCTTGGAGCAATTTTTTTTACCAAACTACAAATTAGAGGAATTCCAGATATTTCAGTTCCCATTATAAACGTCAATGCTTATTATGCAGGTGCCGATGCTTTATATATGGAAAAAGAAATAACGACACGTATAGAAAAAGCTTTAAAGACGGTTAAAAATTTAGATTATATAACTTCTCAAAGTTCCACCGGTGAAGGTAGTATTACTTTATCGTTTCTACTATCTACTGATATTGAAGTAGCACTAAACGATGTTCGTTCTAAAATATCGGATATCACTTATATGTTTCCGCAAGATATGAAAGCTCCGTCGGTTGCAAAACTTGATGCCGATAGTTTTCCAAGTCTTTTCATAAGTATTGAAAGTGATCAATATAGCGATTTAGAATTAACAAAGATCGTCAAAGATAGTCTACAAACACCTTTAGATAAACTTGAAAGCGTAGGACAATCACAAATTTACGGAGGCAGGGAATATATAATGAGAATAGAACCCGACTCCAAAAAATTATATCAGCATAAAATTTCTTTATTGGAGATTGAATCTGCAATAAAAGAACAAAATAAAGATTATCCCGCAGGCACAATTAAAACAAGAAGTAATAATTTTATAGTAACTCTTGAAGGTTCTTTATCTACATCGGAAGAATTCGGCAATATTATTCTAAAAGTACAAAACGGAAGCATAATAAAATTACGAGACATTGCGAAAATATCTTTAACTTCTCCCGATAAGGACATAATTTTTAGATATAACGGCAAAAGCTCTATTGCCCTTGGTCTTATAAAAGAATCAAAAGCTAACGTCATAGATTTATCAAATGAAGTAACTAAAGAATTAGAAAGAATTAAAGAATCAATGCCCAAAGGAATAAGCATGGGTATCGCATACGATGGAGCAACACCTGTAAAAGCATTAATTTATGCGGTATTTCAAACAATTTTTGAAGCTTTAATATTAGTAGTTTTAGTCACTTATTTATTTCTTGCTTCTGCTAAAATTACCTTAATTCCGTTTGTGACGATTCCGGTATCGTTGATCAGTACTTTTAGCGTAATGTATGCTTTTGGATTTTCTATTAATATATTTACGCTCCTTGCTATGATACTTGCTATAGGTCTTGTAGTAGACGATGCAATAGTTATGCTTGAAAACATTTTTAGATATAATGAAATGGGGCATAAACCCATGGAAGCAGCTACGCTTGCTTCTAAAGAAATCGGCTTTGCAATCATTGCTATGACTATTACGCTTGCTGCCGTATTTTTACCTGTCGGTTTTATAGAGGGTTTTATCGGGAAACTATTTATTGAATTTGCTTGGACTTTAGCATTTTGTGTTCTGTTCTCAGGATTTGTTGCTTTAACTTTGACTCCTATGATTTCAAGTCGTATGGTTACAAAACATAATACGGACTTACCACAATTCTTAGTAAAGTTTAATGATATTCTACAATTTATTTTGAATAAATATATTTATTATCTAAACCTAACTTTTGAAAATAAAAAGAAATTTGTCATCATTATTGCATCATCATTTATAGTGCTGATTATTAGTTTTAAATTTACTCAAAAAGTTTTTGTACCGCAAGAAGATGACGGATTTTTACAACTTTCTCTTAAAGGACCTGAAGGGTCTAGTTTAGAATCTTCTACTAAAGTAGTAACGGAAGCCGAAAAGATCCTTGCTAATTATAAAGATATATTAGGTTATCTGATGGTAATAGGTGCAGGCGGTAGTGATAAGGTTTTTGGGTTCATGCCGTTAAAAGCCTGGAGTGAGCGTTCTTGTTCACAAGAAACTATTAAGAATATGTTAAATAAGCAATTTTCCGAAATACCTGGCATGTCGATTTTCGCTATGGATCCACGTTCAATGGTTAGCGGAAATGCAAGTAGCCCTATCGAGTTTACTATTCAAACAAACCTTGAATATGATGACCTAGATAAAATATCACAACAATTTATTGATATAATGAAAACAAACCCTATTTTCTTAAACGTCAATAGAAATTTACAATCGGCAATGCCAACTATAAGTATAGAAGTTAACCGTGATAAGGCTTATTTATACGGAATGGATTTGGCAAATATAGGCAAAACAGTAAAATATTTACTTGCAGGTCAACAAATCGGGGATTTT
>JAPYLE010000040.1 GCA_027293795.1 Rickettsia endosymbiont of Ixodes persulcatus | reverse complement strand
TGGGCAATTTTTTGAGCAGAATTTAAATATTTCTCAAAATTCTGTGGCTGCCAAATCTCAAAAATCACCCCTTTACCTACAAAACATGCTTGCTCTTCGATCCCCGCATGCTGCATTAAAGACTGCGGCAATACAACTCTTCCCTCACCGTCAAACGAAAGTTGCACGGCTTCCCCGAATATTATGGTCTCAAATGCATCACGTTCCTCGGAATAAGGATCAAGTGTTTCAATCATCTGCCTTAATTTTTCGATATGCGAAATACCACATGCCTCTATACAGTTATTCCTAATCGACGGATAAGCAATTATGCCGTTAAATAATTCTTTCCCTAGTACCGCACGGTAATTCGCCGGCACCGACACCCTACTCTTTTTATCAACACCATTTATATACTTCGATAAAAATACATTCATTTGGATTAATTTGGGATTTAATGGAAAATTATAGGATATTATAGGAATATAACAGAGTCAAGGGTTTTAATAACTTAACATTTAAAATATTGACATATGTTTTAAACTGAACTAAACTAAGCTAGTTTAAATCAGTTAAAAATTTAAAGGTTTAAAATGCAAGTAGTTAACATTCACAATGCAAAAACTCATTTATCCGAATTAATAAAATTAGCTGCAAACGGCGAAGAAATAATTATATGTAAATCAGGCAAGCCTACTGTCAAACTTGTACAATATAATTCTAAGAAGCAACCACGTAAACCTGGATATTGGGAAGGTAAAGTTGTTATAAAAGAGGATTTTGATGACTTACCTGATGATTTTATGGATTTTTTTAAGTAATTATTTCAGATGAAATACCTATTAGATACACATATTTTATTGCAGTGGCTAAATAATGATAAAACCCTACCACATAAAATAGCAGAAATTATAGCTAATCCTGATAATATAATTTTTGTAAGCAGTGTAAACACATGGGAGATTACTATTAAAAAATCTTTAGGAAAGCTAGAAGCTCCAAATGATCTAGAAAAAGCCATTGAGGTTAATGAATTTCAAAAATTACCGATTTCTATAGCTCATAGCACTTATATTGCAAACTTGCCGTTATATCATAAAGACCCATTTGATAGATTATTAATAGCCCAAGCAATAGTAGAAGGTTTAACCTTACTAACTTGTGATACTCACATATCTAAATATTCAGTACATACGATTAAAGCTTGATATATAAAAAATTAAGTATTTTTATAATTTTAATATAATCAAGATTAATTAGATCATTTTTAAAAATATTGATTTATTAATTTTTGTTAATGATTATCTTATTTTTAACATAAATAAAGGTTAATTATGCCGCAATTTGAATGTATAGCTACTTTACTTAGATCATTAGGAAGTTATCAACCTAATTTTCCTTTGCCTTATTTGTTTAATATTGGAAATAAACTTTTTACTTCTGTACCCTATCATGCATTTATGAAAGATAATACTACTAATACCCTTATAGATTTTGAAGAATGTGACGACAACACAAATTATAGAATTCATAATTGGGCAAGAATTTTAATGAGAAAACGTCCGGAAGAAGCTAAACATACTATTAACTCTATAATAAAAGACGGACACAAAATAAGTTTTATATTTAATGATAGTTTTGAAATATTTTCAAACAGTATCGTTTCTATTTTCAGCACGCTATACGATGTTATCGGAAATATAATAAAAGATTCAAATATACCGACTTTTTAGACTTTAATACTACCGAGGATTGTATTATTAATGCTAACTTTGAAGCTAATTTAAGAAACTTTACTTCGTATGCTTTAGGGCCAACTGTACATACTGCCGGATTTATAATGTTCGATAAAGAAGAATCAAATATGCCGTCCAGTGATTCTTCAATTGCCTCAACATTTTTATCATTTACTAAAGAGGGAGTAGTAACAATTTATTGTGTACTTTTTGCTATACTAGCTATTTTAAAAATACAAGAATATTGTAAAAATAATAAAAAAACTTTAGACCAAGCTAATGATACTACTTGATATGCTTATGGATATATTAAGTAAAAAAGAAAATAAGTTTATAGACCATCAAGATAATATATATAAATATAATCCTGATAAAGATATTTATAACTATTTTAGGTTCTACATCTGAAATTTAAATTAATTATAGTATATT
>JAPYLE010000039.1 GCA_027293795.1 Rickettsia endosymbiont of Ixodes persulcatus | reverse complement strand
GCTCTACGATATCTTGCAGGCGTTACTAAATGATAAATAAGTACTGTAACATTATGGCTCTTATGTATGTACCTACTCTCTTCCATCCATACATCATATCACGAAGCAAAGCTTCGGGGAATTAAACCCTGAGAGATTAACATAAGTTATTAATAAGTCAATCAAAAGTTAATAGTTAGATATGACTAACCACCCACTTATTGGAATCAGTATTTTAATCTTTAATAATAGAAATAAAATTTTATTAGGTAAACGTATTAATTCTCATGGTGAGTCTAGCTATGCACCTGCGGGTGGGCATTTAGAATTTGGGGAAACATTTTAAGAATGTGCTATTCGTGAAGCTTTAGAAAAAACAAACCTGATCATTGAAAACCCACAGTTTATAGCTGTGACTACGTCTTTGAAAAAGAACAAAAGCATTATGTCTTGATTTTCCTTAAAGCTCATTGTTTAAATGAACATGAATTACAGAATCTAGAACCTCATAAGGTAGAAGGCTGGCAGTGGTTTGCTCTTGATAATTTACCCTCAAACCTTTTTCTACCTCTAAAAAAACTGTATGAGAAAAAATGTCATTTATATAAAGAAATTATTGATTAACTTGATCTTCTCAGATTTTTTAAAAAAATTAGCAACTGCAATTTTAGTGATATTTTTTTCTTTTTCTACTTCAGCAGAAGTGGCTTTTTTAACAAAACTATCCTGTTCAAAATAATCCAATATTTCTTGTTCTTCTTCTGTCAATTTGTATTTTTTCATAATTCAAATCTTAGTTCGGTAATATCATTCTAACTTAACAATATTGATAAATGATCATCTTATTTAAATTATGTAATATAGATTTTATTGTTATAGTAGATTTAGTGGTGGGTTTGAGAAGACTTGAACTTCCGACCTCACGCTTATCAGGCGTGTGCTCTAACCAGCTGAGCTACAAACCCACAATTAAAGGATATCATGGATGCGGTGAGCTCGCCGGGCTTCGAACCCGGGACCCTTTGATTAAAAGTCAAATGCTCTACCGACTGAGCTACGAGCTCTTAAATATATTATATATTCAAAAATTATGTTTTACTTTATCGCCGAAAAAGGCTAATCTGTCAACAATTATTTTTATCATTCCTAACTAAATATGGATAATTTGAGAACTCTACGTCATTGCGAGGAAATTTACACTAGTAAATTGATTAAGCAATCTAGTTAATATTTTTTTATTTTTTCTGGATTGCCAAGCTCCTTTTAGTAGCTTGCAATGACGAGATTTGTTTAATTAAATGTAGTAAATTTATGAAGAATTCAGATGTTGCTGTAATTATTCCCTCAAGGCTAAGTTCAACTAGGCTCAAACAAAAACCTTTACAGCTTATAGGCTCTATAACTTTAATAGAGAGAGTATTTAAACAAGTAAATCAGGCTAACCTTGAGCATACATACATTGCGACTGACTCGGAAGAGATAGCAAAAATTATTAAAAAAGTCGGGGGGAAAGTAATATTCACGGATAGTAATATCCCAACTGGTACTGATCGTACTTATGAAGCTTTTAAATTAATTCCAAATAATCAAAATATTAATTACATAGTTAACGTACAGGGAGATATGCCTTTCATTGAACCTAGCTCTATTTTGAAAATTATAGAATATTTAAAAAACAGCGAATACGATATTGTTACACCGGTAGTAAAAGCAGATAAGGAATCAGTGGAAGCTGGTAGTAATGTTACCGTGGCCGTTGACTCGGCGGGGAAAGCATTGTATTTTTCGCGTAGTCTTATTCCAAACGGTGCAGAACAATTTTTATATCATGTAGGCATGTATGGTTTTCGCAAAAGTGCTTTAGAAAAATTTGTATCTCTTAAGCCTACTTTTTTAGAAAAAACAGAACGTTTAGAACAACTACGTATTCTTGAAAACGATATGACTATAGGCACATATCTAGTTGATAATGTTCCTATTTCCGTGGATACGGAAGAAGATTTAAAAAAAGCAATAAAATTTTATGAAAATATTAGTAAACTGACGCAAATAGCGAATTAATCCGCTATTCGATAAATATTGAATATAAAAGGCAAAAGGTGGCTTCCACCTTTTATATAACTTAATTATATAAATTATTGTGCAATCGGGATTTAGAACCGCTTCAAACTCCGATTTCTACAACTTTTAAATCAATAGCAAATTACTTAAGTAATTTGCTATTGGCAATAAACTAGGTTTGTAATAAATAATGGTACATTTCATTTTTGTTACCGGCGGCGTTGTTTCGTCACTCGGTAAAGGTCTAACCGCTGCATCTCTTGCTATGCTATTGCAAGCGAAAGGTTTTAGAGTAAGTGTACGAAAACTAGACCCCTATCTTAACGTAGACCCAGGGACTATGAATCCTCACGAACACGGAGAAGTATATGTAACGGATGACGGAGCAGAAACCGATCTAGATCTTGGACATTATGAACGTTTTACCGGAGTTTCCGCATGCAAATTTGATAGCATCACAACAGGTGTGATATACTCAAAATTACTTAAAGATGAACGTTTAGGAAATTACACCGGCATTACCGTTCAAGTCATCCCGCATGTTACGAATATAATAAAAAATTTTATACTTTCAGACACTAAGGGTTTTGATTTTGTTATTTGTGAAATAGGCGGTACAGTCGGTGATATTGAAGGTTTACCGTTTTTTGAAGCTATAAGGCAAATCGGTAACAAATTGAAAAGCGAGCATTGTTTATTTATTCATTTAACATTATTACCTTATGTTAAAACCGCTCGTGAATTAAAAACAAAACCTACCCAACACTCAGTTAAAGCATTACGTGCTATAGGTATTTCACCTAATATGTTAGTGTGTCGTGCAGAACGTAACATTTCAAAACGTGAAATAGATAAAATAGCTTTATTTTGTAATATAGAGTCTGAGTATGTTATTCCAGCAATAGATCAAAAAAATATATATTTAGTACCGATCGCATATCACAATTCAGGTCTTGACAATAAAGTATTAAAATTTTTTAATCTTAATATTACAACGTCTAAATTAGATAAATGGCATGATATAATTGATAGACTAAAAGATTCTAGCTCTAAAGTAAGAATCGCTATAATAGTTAAGTATCATAAATTAAAAGATGCTTATAAATCAGTAATCGAAGCACTTGACCATGCCGGTATTTATTGCAAATACAAAATTGATTTAGTATGGATAAACGCCGAAAATCTAACCGAAGAGAATATTGATAAAAAATTATTAGGTGTAGACGGAATTTTAGTCCCTGGAGGATTTGGAGAGCGGGCGACTGAAGGAAAAATTATAGCAATAAAATATGCTCGTACTAATAATATACCTTTTTTTGGAATATGTTTCGGTATGCAACTTGCGACGATTGAAATAGCTCGTAATTTAATCGGTATTAAAGATGCTGTATCAGAAGAGTTTAAAATAGCAGGCACAAAGATTATTGAAAAAATATGTAAGAATGATGCAAATTTAATAAACTCAAAAATAACAATTGAAAATGTAAAAAAGACTATGCGTCTTGGCTCTTATACTTGTAGTTTGGTCGCGAGTACCATTGCAGCTAATGCTTATAAAAGCCTTGAAATCAATGAACGACATCGTCATAGATACAAATTTAATAATGAATTTCAAAATATTTTTGAAAAAAACGGGGTAAAATTTAGCGGTTTTTCAAAAGATGAAGAGATTGTAGAAATAATTGAACTACCATCACTTCGTTGGTTTGTAGGGGTACAATTTCATCCGGAATTTAAATCTAAACCTTTTGAAGCTCATCCTTTATTTACTGAGTTTGTTAAGGCTACAATTGAGTATAATAAATATGAAAAAAAGTAATCAACAATATATGGGACTATTTAAAAAAAACTTGACATAATTTTTATTATAGTTTAGGTTGCATAAAAAATAAGCTCATGGGTAAATTAATGGATGCCGTGGATTCTAACTTCACAATTTGGAATAAAGCTAGAAACAGTAAATTTAGGCATATAGTATGGCCGATTAGATCGTATGAATTAACCAAATTCATTCCGATGGCTTTGTTAATGTTTTTTATTCTACTTAATCAAAACTTAGTTCGTAGTATTAAAGATAGTTTTGTTGTTACCTTAATTAGCTCGGAAGTATTGAGTTTTATTAAACTTTGGGGCGAAATGCCTATGGGAATTTTATTTGTTATTCTTTACTCTAAACTCTGTAATCTTATGACAACAGAGCAAGTTTTTAGAATAATTACCGGTACTTTTTTATTTTTCTTCACAATTTTTGGTTTTATTTTATTTCCGCATAGAGATTTTTTTCATCCCGATCCTGAATTAGTCAAACATTATATAACTATTCTTCCTCATTTAAAATGGTTTTTAATAATTTGGGGTCAGTGGAGTTTGGTATTATTTTATATTATGGGAGAGTTATGGCCGGTTATAGTATTTACCCTTTTATATTGGCAGCTTGCGAATAAAATTACTAAAGTCGAAGAAGCACCAAGATTTTATTCGTTTTTTACTTTATTCGGACAAACTAATTTACTTATCTCAGGAACCGTAATTATTTATTTTGCTAAGAGCAATCATTTCTTACTTCCTTTATTTTCCCATCTAAACGATACAAATGAGATTCTTTTAAAATCATTTATTATAGTTATTTTAATATCCGGATTAATTTGTTTAGCTCTTCATAAATTTATTGATAAATCAGTTGTAGAAGCCGACAAAAATATTAAATTTAAAAATCAAAGAACGGATATACTAAAATTAAGCTTAGTCGAAAGTGCAAAAGTAATATTAACTTCTAGATATCTCGGTTTTATTTGTCTTCTTGTAATGTCTTATTCTATGAGTATTAGTCTAATAGAAGGATTATGGATGTCAAAGGTAAAACAACTCTATCCTACTACAAAAGATTTTATATCCTATCACGGTGAAGTGTTCTTTTGGACGGGAGTACTCACGTTAGTTAGTGCGTTTTTAGGAAGTAGTTTAATTAGAATATGCGGCTGGTTTTGGGGAGCTATTATAACACCGATTATGATGTTTGGAGCAGGCGTTATGTTCTTTTCATTTACGGTTTTTGAAAATCACCTAGGAAATATTGTAAATACTCTTGGCTATAGTTCACCGCTTGTCGTTATAGTCTTTATCGGCGGGCTTTGGCATGTACTTTCTAAATCCGTAAAATATTCACTTTTCGATGCTACTAAAGAAATGGTATATATTCCGCTCGATAGTGAAATGAAGACCAAAGGTAAAGCTGCCATTGATGTTATGGGTACTAAAATCGGCAAATCAATAGGTGCTACTATTCAATTCATATCCTTTAGTATTTTCCCGAATGCCGCGCATAACGACATAGCCGGTTTATTGATGTTTAGCTTTATTATCGTATGTCTATTATGGCTATACAGCGTGAAAGTTTTATCAAAACACTATAATAATCTTATTAAACGCTAAAACTTTTTTAAAATAATATCCTTTCAAAAAACCTTTTTTCTCATACAGTTTTATAATATAGTAAATAGGTATATTTAATGTTGTAGAGGGAGTAATGAAAAAAAATGCAAAAATCTCATTAATAGGTAGCGGTAACATAGGTGGTACGCTTGCTCACTTAATTAGCCTTAGAGAACTCGGTGATATCGTGTTATTTGACGTGGCTGAAGGAGTACCGCAAGGAAAAGCACTTGATCTTATGCAAGCCGGGACGATTTTAGGCTCTGATATAAAAATAAAAGGAAGTAACGACTATAAAGATATTGAAGGGTCTGATGCAATAATTATTACTGCCGGTTTACCAAGAAAACCAGGAATGAGTAGAGACGATCTCATTAGCGTTAATACTAAAATTATGAAAGACGTAGCACAAAATATAAAAAAATATGCTCCGAGTGCTTTTGTAATAGTAATTACTAATCCACTTGATGTTATGGTATATGTCATACTTAAAGAAAGCGGGTTACCTCATAATAAAGTAATCGGTATGGCAGGGGTACTTGACTCATCAAGATTTAATCTTTTTCTTGCCGAAGAGTTTAAAGTTTCAGTAAACAGCGTTAATAGTATAGTTCTCGGCGGTCACGGTGATGCAATGGTACCTCTTGCTAGGTATTCCACGGTATCAGGTGTACCGATACCCGATTTGATAAAAATGGGCTTATCAAGTAATGAAAATATTGAAAAAATAATCGATCGTACTAGAAACGGCGGCGGTGAGATTGTTGCATTACTTAAAACAGGTTCTGCTTATTATGCTCCCGCAGCCTCAGCAATAGAAATGCTTGAATCATATTTAAAAGATAAATGTCAAATTCTCACTTGTGCCGCTTATTTACAAGGCGAGTACGGCGTACATGATTTATATGTCGGAGTGCCTATTATTATCGGTAAAGAAGGTATCCTAAAAGTAATAGAACTACAGTTAACTAAAGAAGAAAAAGCATTATTTGACAAATCGGTCGAGGGAGTTAGAAAGCTGATTGAGACGGTGAAATAAATGATAAGATTATATTTTTTAAAACATAATTGAAGCACAAATGCAACAAAATTTAAAATATTGAATTAATACTAATTATTAGTATTGTTAATTTAACATAAAGGGTATTACAGTTTGGTTTATTTTTATTAATAGAGGGAAATTATGAAACACAAAAATGAATTAGACCGGCTAATAAGAAATCTTTATTTAATAAAAAATACTAATTTAAATAATATTTTAGAAATAGATAAACATACAACTAATTTTATAGAAGCTCTAATAAATAAAATAGACCCTAGAAAACCAGGACCGTATGTTTCTTAGCAACAAGCTAATTTCAAAGTAGCAAATGCTAAAAGTATACAAGGTGCTAAGAAGAAATTTATAGTCCCTTTGGTGGTTAAAACCTCCATCTTCCAGATGGAAAAGCTTTAGCTTGCCATGTGCGCCATGATGCGTTAGCATCACAAGCACCATGAGTTCAATACGTCAGGAAATTATGTACTGTTTACTATAGTCGCTATTATACAGTGTGGTAGACATTGTGTGTGCAAGGAAGTTACTGTAGGTCTAATAGTGGTAATGTAACGATTATATGATTGACTATACATTACTAAATCTAAAATATTTGAAGCTACTAAATTATTAATATAAACACCCTTTACATCATTTAATACATAATCAACCACTAATAATTTAGAATCAGCAGAAGCTCCGTATAATGCTTTTTTTTGCCTCAAATACTTTTTTAAATGTATCTAATTTAAGTAATTCTTCACTTACAGCCCTTTCTCTAATATCTCTACTCACAAATAAACACATTATGCTTCGTGCTAAACTATTTTTAACATAATAATTTTCTAAAG
>JAPYLE010000038.1 GCA_027293795.1 Rickettsia endosymbiont of Ixodes persulcatus | reverse complement strand
TGTTTACTATAGTCGCTATACAGTGTGGTAGACATTGTGTGTGCAAGGAAGTTACTGTAGGTCTAATAGTGGTAATGTAACGATTATATGATTAATAGGCATATTGGTACACATGAGCCAGACATGATTTTGCACATACGGGGGTCGCATAAGCTTTAGCTTCATATGCGACTTCTAGTCGCTATAAAACAAACTTTCATCTGAAAGATGAAAGTGGTTGATTCAAAGTGCTTTTATGAATTTCAGCTTTTAGCCGGAATGGCATCGAAGTGTTAAGCTATGCTATAAAGTAATTCTTCTTAAGCAATGCTAGAATTATCAATTATTTATAATACTCTGCCCTTCTTTTCCACTTCTACTAGATTGCATACAATTAAACTTTATTTTATATTAACAAGCTAATTTTTTATTAAATAATATAATTTATATACTTGACTAAATTACTTAGGTATTGTAGATATAAAAGAATTTTAAGTTTTAATAACGCGAATAGCGAATTATTACATAATCCGCTATTCGGTTAGCAATACTGAATATAAAAGGTGAAAGGCAACTTCTACCTTTTATATAAATTAATTATACTTATCAGCTTTTACTTAAAATAATAATATATAATTTTGAAATCGGGGTGAAGAACCGCTTCAAACCCCGATTTCTACAATTTTTAAATCAATAGCAAATTACTCAAGTAATTTGCTATTGGCAATTAATAGGTTGGTCATATGATGCTGACGACGAAAGGAAGATATACCATAATGGCAATACTTGAAATGGCTTCAAAATCAAGTGCTGAACCGGTCACTTTGAATGAAATTTCCGTAAAACAAAATATATCGCTTAACTATTTAGAGCAAATATTTTCTAAACTTAAAAAAGCTGATTTAGTTAAGGCGATTAGAGGATCGAAAGGGGGATATATTTTAATAGTTAACCTAGAAGAAATAAAAATTTCCGATATTATAGACACCGTTAACGAAAATTTTATAATGACTACCTGCTATAAGAAATCAGTTAAAACTTGCGTACCTGATACAATAAAATGTAATTCGCATAAATTATGGAAAGGTCTTGGGAAACATATTAGAGATTATTTTGAAAATATATCCATTAAAGATGCCATAAATTTAAATATATGATATATTTAGACCATAATGCCACTACTGTTATTGACCTTAGAGTTAAGGAATTCATAATAAGTTTAATGGACACAGAGCTTAACCCTTCATCAGCACATAGCTCAGGTAGATTTGCTAAGAATATCATAGAAATAGCACGCTCGCAAATAGCAATGGCTCTTGGTATAACCTTATCATCTAGAGAATATGATATTACTTTTACGTCGTCGGGAACTGAAAGTAATAATTTAATAATGAAAAATTTTTATGATGGCGATATTTTTATTTCAGCTATTGAACATTTATCGATCTATAACCATATAAAACATGCTCCAAATATTAAAATTATAAAAGTTGATAATCGAGGTTTAGTTGATTTAAAACATCTAGAAGAATTATTATCTCAAAGTAGTACTGCTAAAAAACTAGTTTCCGTAATGATTGCTAATAATGAAAGCGGGGTTATACAAGATATAGCTGAGATAAGTAAAATAACTAAAAAATATGAGGCAAAATTTCATAGCGATTTAATACAATCATTAGGAAAAATACCTATAAATATCAAAGAGTTAGGGTTAGATTTTGCTACAATTTCAGGACATAAAATAGGAGCAGGGCAGGGTAGTTCTGCTTTAATTTCTAACTCTAACTTTCACGTTACTCCAATGATTATAGGGGGAGGACAAGAAAAAGGGGTAAGATCAGGCACGGAAAATGTTTTAGCCATTGCAGGGCTTGGTTTAGCTGCTGAATTAGTAACAAAAGATATCTCAGAAAAATATATAAAAATCAAAAGCTTACAAGAAACCTTAGAGAAAAAACTAAAAAAATATCCAAATGTAAATATTATTAGTGAAAACGTTTCAAGATTACCTAATACTAGCTTGTTTACTGTGCCTGGTACGGATGCACAGATAAAATTAATAGGGTTTGATTTACGTAATATTTGTGTAAGTTCCGGCTCTGCTTGTTCATCAGGAAAAATATCTAAATCGCACGTATTAACCAATATGGGTGTAGAGGAAGAAGAGGCAAAATCTTCAATTAGGGTATCTTTAAGCCATAACAATACACTTGAGGACATAGAAGCTTTTATAAAAGCTTTTGAAGAGATATATGACTGGACGATGTCATTCCTGTAATAGTAACATTTAATGTTACCCCGTGGCTTGACCACGGGGTCCAAAAAAAATTAAAAAAGACTGAATACCGTGGCTCGACCACGGTATGACATAGTTGTAAGAGAATTAACTATATGAACCCACAACTAAACAACCTAATTTTGCCGATATATATGGATTATCAGGCAACAACGCCGCTAGATCCAAGGGTAATGGAAGCAATGCTGCCGTATTTCACTACTAAATTCGGTAATCCGCATTCACGCAGCCATTCTTTTGGTTGGGAAGCAGAAAACGCTGTTGAAGAGGCGAGAAGTAGAGTAGCGAGGTTAATAAGAGCAGATGCTAAAGAAATTATTTTTACCTCCGGTGCAACCGAGTCTAATAACCTTGCAATAAAGGGAATAGCAAAATTTTACGGCAATAAAAAGAATCATATTATTACCGTAGTCAGTGAGCATAAATGCGTGCTTGACGCTTGTAGGCATTTAGAGCAAGAAGGTATAAAAATCACATACTTACCGATTAACCCGACATTACGAGGATTTTCATAATGATCTATCACTTTTTTGCTATAAGCCATTGTTATTCTCTAAAGTTTAATTTTTAAAATGTGTCATTCCTCGTTGTATAT
>JAPYLE010000037.1 GCA_027293795.1 Rickettsia endosymbiont of Ixodes persulcatus | reverse complement strand
TTTACATCACTGGCTTTATTATAAGTGCATAACACAATATTGCCCTGTATATAATTTAAATGATGTTGAGCGGCCCCTGATGACAAGAGTATATATGAACAATATTATATTGATCTGCAGGGATGCTATTTTGTATTTTATTAAGCAGCGTAATATCTAAAATGCTAGTTTCACTTTTATCTTCAGCAGAAAAGTTATCTAGGGATAAGAAAGAAGAGTCTGTCTTAAAATATGATTTAATTTTTCCCCATAAACCTAAATTAGTAGGTTTATAGAAAAACTCTGACCCATGTGCATTTATAAAATATTCATTACCTGTACCTGAAGGTAATTCAGCTAAGGTTTTTATTTCCTTGATATCAGGATTTTCATTTTTCATACTTACATTCGGGCCTTGAAGCAATATCTTTTGCATATTTATATCCTTATACAATATAAGTTACCATATTTTATGGTAATCTTTAAAAAGAGTCAAGGAAAAGTTGATATCTCTATTAATAACTGCTAGGTTTTTAAAAAAGAAAAATCATATAAAACTATATATTATCAACAAAAATTTATAATTACTTCTTTTTCTTAAAATATTTATAGATAATAGCATTAAAAATAAGGCTATAGGGTAACCATACGGTGATTTAAGTTCAGGCATTACGGCAAAATTCATGCCGTAAATACTGGCTATTAAAGTGGGTGGTAGAAAGAATATAGTAACCAACGAGAAAATTTTAATAATATTATTTTGTTCAATTGCAATCATACCGAGTGCTGCGTCTAGGTTTCTTGCTATCTCGCTAGATATAAACTGCGAAAAATTTATGATTGAATCTACGTCTCGGAGTAACGTATCTAATAGCCACTTAGATGCTTTATTCTGAGTTGTTTGTGGAGATTTTAAAATATATTGAACAGCCAGTTAAAGAAAATAAACATTCACGGCTTTTAGATAGTAGATCGCCCTTGCGACCTATTTTCTTTAATACATTAGTATGATCTATACGGCAAATCATTTGTATTATTATCAAGTATTAAACATCCATAATCATCTATATCTATACTAATCGATTGCACAATATTTGACAACCTTGTTACCATATTACGAAGTAACATAGATAAAACATTTTCTGCATTATGTTTGTTTATTAAGCTGCTTAGCAAATTTATTAATACAATCATTAAAGGGTATTAATTCAACATAACGAACTGTTATAAGATAATGCTATGTAGAGTGAGTACTATAGAATGTGTTTCAGGAAATTCTTGCTCTTTATTAATGAGTTCAGTAATAGTTAGATATAATGCCTCGTTTTCAACATATAACCTCTCGGAAATCTCAATTTGCGATATGTCCTTTAAAGTCGGTATTTCTATATTTAATGTATTTTTTACTATTACTTTTTCTTCATCGGTTATATTGAATAAATCAATCCATAATGTGGATTCATTAATACTACGTAACCTAAATGCTGTTTATTAAATATCTTTCTTATTATTTTGTTAAACATATCTCTATTTTTTAACCTCTTGCTTTATTTTATATCCCTTATATGCAGGTAAGTTTTGATTAGTTGGAAACTTATTACTAAACTGCTGCGTTTCTGCTATTTTAAAATTATATTTTAACAATCTGATCGGGCTTGGTTTATTCTTAGTAAAACTTAACAGCAGATCCTGCACCATGCCACTTTCAGCAACTATGCTGACATAAACTTTGTTTTTACCTTGTTGCGGCAAAACAAATATGCAGCCTGAATCATGTACTATTATTTCTGCTGCTTCTTTAGGATGAATCATAATATCATTAATCTTCTCACCTTCGATACTAATTCTAGTTGGGGAGTTTTTGGCTATTTGTAGCTCTAATACAGAATCATCATGTAACATATAACCTATAGCATAAGCATTATTAAAGCTTAACAAAGCCCCAATAAATAATAGCCAAATCTTAAGATGCGATTTAAAACTATTCATGATTATTTCCCTCCTCTTTAATACCAGTTAGCAGTAATAAATGATTAGCTCCTCGCTTATAGGATAAAAGATATGTCTTATCAGCTGAGATATGTTTATTCTCAGAAAACCAATAACGAAATGTGCCATTTATTAATACTCCATCTTCAGTAATCTTTGTTTTCTTAAGAAAAAATACTGATGATACATTTGAGCCTTTAACAAATTGTAAATGCTCTTTAAAAAACTTATCTAGCTGCTCCGTATTACTAGATACCACTTTTAAATCAGCTATTTGACGCTCTACCTCCTCAGGTGAAGTAGTAAATAATTCTTTCATCACAAAAACAGCCCATTCTAGTAAGTCTCATGATAGCTTTTTGATGATACTATCATCCTGCGATCCGGCTCTATGGCTGGAATTAATAACCATTGCTCTTCTTTGGTAATTACTTTGATCATTCCAAGTAAACAAGTACATGCAAGTAACAATGTGATAAACAACAATCTCTTGTTATATTGCACTAATTCCTGAATTGAGCTTTGTTTAAATAAATGATCCATTACTTTTTTCCTATTACTTACCTACTTTTTTACCAAGTAGATTAGGATAAGAAGCAGGAGCAGGTAGTAATCTTTTGGCTACTAAATAACTTTTTAGTGCAAAATATTCTGATACTTTCTTAAACTTCTTAAATGTATAGCAGAGCATAATACCGATAATAATGCACATGACCCCAAGCTTAGCATTACCACTATTAAGCAATACTATGCCAGGCACCATCCCAAGTAATACGACAAACCACTCATCTAAGCTTAATCCCATATATTTTAAGGAGGTAGATAATGACCAGTATAATCTTTGATTAGAGCAATTATTGTTCATATTAACGAGCTTGATAGAGATTATAGATGATGACATTAACATCCTAATTTGGACATTGCCAGTGGAGTTTTATATCAAAAATAAAAAAGCTATTATTTAACTTAAAACTGCGTTAATTTGGAGATAGGATTTTATTTATGACTTGCCGATAAAAAGATTTTTGTTTTTTTGAAAGCTTTTTATGTTGATGTTATACATATAGCTAAAAAATGAATGGTGATAGTATCCATATAAGATATATTTATAAATTATGAATGATTTTATGACTATATTTTTCTTATAACATCTAATATGTCTTATTTCGTTGTGATGCTAACTTCATTATATGTTTCTTTTTCCTAAATACTATAAATCTCTTATCCCACAAACGAAAAAATATCTATGATTCAAAAAACAGATATTCAAGAGTTATTTAATAACCTAACTAAAACTGGTAAATATGGAGCCAATAGATTTCTTGAAATATTAAGACCTGTGTTTAGCAAAGCAATAGAATGGGAATTGATTAAGGTAAATCCAGTTATTGGGATACAAAAGCATAAGGAACAATCTAGAGACCGTTATTTAACTAGAGAAGAAATACCGCAGTTTTTTGAATCATAGATATTTTTCTATTATATGCCTAGCATATCGATTGACGGAAGCAGCATAATCCTTCCATCTTTTATTATTAATTTTACTGTATTCATCAAGGTATCTGTCATAAAACTCTTTAAAGGTAGGCTCTTTAGATAATCTAGCTTTTTCTTCTATAGGATTATATCCTTTGGCAATCTCACCCTTTAATTCAGATGCTTTGGCTCTAGCATCAGTAATGGATAGATCAGGAAATACTCCTATTTTGATTCTATGATACTTTTTGCTAAGTACCCCTAAATAAAATATTTTACTACCACCGTATGAAACGATTAGCAATAATCCTTTTCCTTTGGTATCTTTATATATATCTCGCTTTTCTTCTGGGGCTTTAATCTCCTGAAGTATTTAGTAAAAAGTAATGATCTAACTGGCATAATATTACCTACCACAGCTTAACTAAAATATATACTTAAAACTGTAGTATGTTTTAATTGTAATAGCAAATTCTATATCAAATATAATTACTAAAACTGAACTTATTATTACTTCTACAATATAAACAACTAATAATTGTAATTATTTATTCGTAAATTCAAATGGTCCAAGTAGATTGCAAGGTAAAAATTGATAATAAAATTTGACTTGCTATATGCTCATTATATCCACATGTTGTTTTCACATTTCTAATATTTTTTAGAGATTGACAAATTATTGTAACTCTACTACAGTTAAGCTATAATTTTTGGCACCCAAGAAAAGTACTATTAACATTAGGGTTATGAGCTATAAATTAGTGTATAAGAAAAAAGCAAAAAAGTAGGGTGAAAGGACTTTTACATTGACGTCGTAAAGGTCGGGGGTTCGATTCCCCCATCGCCCACCATCATAAAATAAGGCTTTTCATAATCTGCTAATTTTACCTCCCTACTCCATATGCTGCATGCTCATCGCGTTTTTAAAAATGGTGTCTTAATTGCTCTATTACCTCGATTAAACCTGATGTTTAAGTTGAGGTCTTATGCACACTATATGCTGTTCACGTTTCACTCCTGATTGTGTAACACATGATCATGGTGATCAAAGTTCAATTATTTTCTATAATTTTGTTAGTAATTTTATTCCTCCTGAATGGAGTCATCTCTCATCTCATAATGGTAAGATACTAAGTAAAACTGCAGAGCAGCTTCTATCTCTAATAGTCTTTCGCTTGCAAATCTATCATAATAATAGTATTGATGAACTTCAGGAAACCTACCATTTCTTTGAGGAACACTTGGGAGTTTGTCAAGAACGTGTCAGACAGTGCCTGCTTGAGCTGAAAAATGGAGGTTTTATTGATCTGCACAAAGCAACAGTTGTAAAATATGGTATTAAATGCCGTAATACTCCTTGTATTAGGCTAACTAGAAACTTCCAACCTTTTTCTCAGCAATCTTTAGATAAAAAAAATTTTGGCTTAACTCCAAATAAATTTGGGGTGAAGTCCAAAGAAGTTTTGGGGCAACCCCAAAAAAGTTTGGATGAGACAATATATATAGATAATAATAAAAATATATCTAATAAATCTAGATCTAGCAAATCTACAATTTTTCAAAATGAAAAAAATGCATATATTTACAATAACTAACAACAGTTACAACAACAAAAACTTGCAGCAGATTTACAATTCAAGGTAACAACCTCAATCAATGATCAACAACAAGCTGATAATACCAGTTCATCTAGTACTAATATTACAACAGGTGCTACACGGATTAATACTGCACTACAAGTGGTTATTGATAACATTTCTAAAAAACATGATTTACAGCATCAAATAGCAATAATGCAGCAATGAATGCCGTTTATCATAAGGGCTGGTTCAAAAGGAAAAAATTAACAGATTTTCATCCCTTAACCCAAGAAGAGGTTGATTTATTACAGGTAAAATCAAATCGAGAATTTAATCTTACTTTTATTAACAAGCTCTTATTGAAACTAGCAGAACAATACCCAGAACATCATTTTGGTCATAAAAAAGTGTTTTTAAATTACATGGCTAAAGCTTTAGCTCATGAACTGAGAGAAACTACTCAAGCTAATTGTCAGCAGTTTCAGTTTAAATCTAGCGATGTAAACAAAGCTAAAGACCGATATCTAGATAAGATAGAAGGCAGCCTTGACACTAGCAAACAATCTCAGTTAAAACATAAAATCATTGGTAGTTTTGATCCTAATGATGTAGCTATAGTATTCCGGACAGTTAATAATAAACGATATTAACAGGAAGGATAAAAATGACAGATATAAAGCCAAGGATATATCCAGCTGAATTTAAGGAATCGGCGGTTAAATTAGCTATTGAGT
>JAPYLE010000036.1 GCA_027293795.1 Rickettsia endosymbiont of Ixodes persulcatus | reverse complement strand
TATATGATTAATAGGCATATTGGTACACATGAGCCAGACATGATTTTGCACATACGGGTCGCATAAGCTTTAGCTTCATATGTGACTTCTAGTCGCTATAAAACAAACTTTCATCTGAAAGATGAAAGTGGTTGATTTTTTTCTAGATACCGTGGTCAAGCCACGGTATGACATCGGAAAGAACTGGATTCCCGCAAAAGCGGGAATGACATCGATCCATAAAACAAAGTCCTTGATTATTTAACCTTTTATCGATAGTCAGGATAAAAATTGTTCTAATTATTGCGTTATGTGAGTCTGAAAAATATGAAAAAATTATTACTTATAATTGGTATCGTTTTTACTTTTAATGTAGCACAAGCTTCGCTACCGAATATAGTAGCATCCGTAAATGATAAACCTATTACTCTTAATGAGTTCCATGCTAGAAAAAAAATGATTATGGCACTAAATAATGTTGAGAGTCTAACGCCTGCTCAAAATAAGCAGCTAAGTGACTTAGCAATCAAGAGCTTAATTGACGAATCTTTGCTTTTTCAATATGCCGGAGATAGAGAAATCCTGCAAGAAGAAATAGATAATGCTATTAAATCTATTGAAGATCGTAATAAAATGCCTCACGGCTCTCTTCTTCAGTATCTAAAAAGCAGATCGGTCAATCCTGATAGTTTTATTTCTCAAATTAAATCTGAGTTGATTAAAATGAATATTTTGTCAAGCCTATCAAGATCGGTGCAAGTAAGTAATAAAGAAATAGATGTCGCAATTTTATCTAGCGATCAAAAAGACTTAGAAATTTCAATGCAAGTATTTACATCTAAAGATAGAGGCAATAAAGCGTTTATGCAGATGAATAATTTAAAAAATCGATTAAAAAAATGCACTGATGTCAAAAAATCGCTTTATGATAATTTTGCTACTATGCAAATTATTACCGATAAGCTTAGTAAAATAGAAGATGTAAAACAAACTATTGTAAAGGACTTAACTCCTGATAAAGCAAGTAATGTTTTTGAAGTAAATAACAAATTTGAAATAATATTAGTGTGCAGCAAAAAAATCTTAAATGTTAATGAAGATGAAAATAATTATGTAGTAAACTTCTTAACCAATAAAAAGATTTCACAAAAAGCACAAAAAATGTTTGAAAATATGCGTAAAAAGGCATCTATAAAAATAATGTTGCCGTCTTAATTGTTGTATGGTCAATGTAATTCCCGCGAAGGCGGGAATCCAGAAAAATAACCTTAATATCGGTACATATTTGATAAAATAAACATATAAAAAACAAGTTTTTAATGTTTTACTGGATTCATGCTTTTGCAGGAATGACACCAATAGCATTTTCTGATCAATGCAATAAAACTCTACTTTTTAGAACAACATTACTCTATGCTTCCTTCAATTGCAAAACATGCAGCCTCACATCAAATTAATCCTCTTAAAAAGCACGGACAAAATTTTATTTTTGACAGTAGTTTATGTGATAAAATCGTACGTGCGAGTAACCTTGAAGAAAATAGCCGAGTATTAGAAATAGGTCCCGGCAGCGGAGGGTTAACTAGATCGATATTACAGAAAAATCCTGAATCCTTAACTGTTGTAGAAACAGATGAGAAATGTATTCCATTACTTAATGAGATTCAAGAATATTATCCTAATCTAAATATTATTAAGCAGGATGCTCTTAAAATAAATTTAACTGATTTAGGCTATGATAAAGTAACTATAATTTCTAATTTACCGTATCATATAGGTACGGAATTAGTAATTAGATGGCTGAAAGAAGCACGGCTAATTACTAGTATGACACTAATGTTACAAAAGGAAGTAGTAGAACGTATTTGTGCTATGCTGTCAACTAAAGCATATGGCAGGTTATCGGTAATATGTCAGTTAATAGCTAAAGTAGAAAAATGCTTTGACGTAGCACCGACTGCTTTCTATCCACCTCCTAAAGTATATTCTGCGATAGTTAAACTAACACCTTTAGAAAATCTGCCGTCTATTGCTCTGATAAATAAAGTTGAGCAAATAACAAAACTTGCTTTTGCAGGGCGACGTAAAATGATCAAATCATCATTGAAGAATTTGGTACCTGCTATAAATGAAGTACTAACTCAGCTGAAAATCAATGATAATTATCGTGCTGAAAATCTTACTCCTCAAGATTATTTGAGGATTGCTGCTTGTGAAATGTTATAACTCGAATTTAGGATAACTACTTATCCTAAATTCGTATTTATAAGCTTACATCTTATTTTAATTCAGCTTTATCTACTTTTTTTGCTTCTGCTTCTTGTTGTAATTTATAATCTGCTGCTTTTTCTTCTATGTAGTTAAAAAAGAAATAACAAAAAGTTAAAAAGCTAGTTAAAATGATTGCAAACGTTATTAATATTAACTTAAGTTCTTTTTTAGAGTTTTCAGCTTCTAATCGCTTTTCTTCCTCTTCATCAATTATAAACTCAGGTAATATATTTGATTCTTCTTCTTTATTTTCCATGCGTTACCATATCTTAAGTTTATTAAAAATTAATGATAGAGTTTAAATATCATTTAAGTAAATCATGATATAAAGATACTGAAAATAAGTCAACAATTTTTAATTATTAGTTGTGATTTAATATAAATGACCTGTGCTTTTTAAAATAATTTTCTAATAGAAAGTTTTAAAATTCAAAATTTTTAATTAAGATATTATTTATAAATTCTTTATAGGTTTTAAGATTAGTTATTCTTCTGTCTTGATCTTCTGATTTTATTTTTGGAAAGCCTACATTATCTTTTCCTCAGTGATAGGGTCATATATATTAGTATCTGCTTTATAACGACTAATAAAATATGCACCAAGTTCGATAATTTGAATAAATGAAGCTGGGACAAAATAACCTAAATCAGATATTAATAAGTCCTTAGTATATATGTTTGATAAATGTTCTCTATATCCTTGATCAGCCCTTATACCTCC
>JAPYLE010000035.1 GCA_027293795.1 Rickettsia endosymbiont of Ixodes persulcatus | reverse complement strand
TGTAACGATTATATGATTAATAGGCATATTGGTACACATGAGCCAGACATGATTTTGCACATACGGGTCGCATAAGCTTTAGCTTCATATGCGACTTCTAGTCGCTATAAAACAAACTTTCATCTGAAAGATGAAAGTGGTTGATTAAATGCTTTAGGATTACAGTTGAAAGTAGAGACTTGTGCGTTTTAATTTTAATGGTACCCGCGGCCGGACTTGAACCGGCAAGAGCTCACGCTCCACGGATTTTAAGTCCGTTATGTCTACCATTCCATCACGCGGGCAGCTGTGGATATTAAGGTTGCATTTGCTGAGTGGACAGATTAATAAAAAAAATGAAAAAAAGCAAGTGTTTTTATTAGGTTCTGTACAGGAAATGTAAATTATTTATATTTTAAATTATTTTTTAGCGAAAGTTATAAGATTTTTGTAGGAATAGCTATTCCTATTTCGAAAAAATCTTATAATTTACAGCAAAAAAGAGCCAAAATTAAATCTTTTTAGAAATCTCCACAGAGTCTAAATTATATAGCACTAAATAAATTATGAGATAGCACTATATAATGTGAAAAAGTTAAAGAATAAGCCCATTTTTACTATTATTTGTTAGATAATTAACTTAAATAGTGACAAAATAGTAATAATATGATAGATTAGTTTCAGAAAGTAATACTTTCTCTTGCATGTTATTGAGATGTTTATTGACAAATGCCATAAGGTAAGGTAGTTTTGCATAATGAATTTTTATTGGCTCTTATATTAAGTAAGGCTTAAAGTAAAATTTAAGTTTTAGTTATTATAAGTGTGAGTTAAGTTCAAATAAGTAATTTCTATCTAATAAAGGTTATTATAAGACAAAAACAAAATATTTACTATTTTGATAAAGATGACTAGGCTACCCTAAATGATAAAATAAATTATAAAAAATTTTGGATAGCTGCTTTTGGTATTATAAATATATTTATTTAATTCTGAGGTTAACAGCATAGGCCTTTCCTTGCTTTTCTTCAAGATCAAAAATTACACCTTGTCCTTCCCCAAGGCTATGTAAACCTGCTGCATCTACGGCTGATTTGTGTACAAACACATCTTTGCCGCCGTTTTCCTGTTCAATAAATCCAAAATTCTTCGTAGAATTATACCACTTAACTTTACCTACTATATTTGTAGCCATAAAAACCTTTATTAGATAGAAATTACTTATTTGAACTTAACTCACACTTATAATAACCTATATAATTTTTAAGTATAATAAATTATTTTTACTAGAGGGCATGAAAGTGCCCTAAATCTAATAATATTATTCTGGCTTGAATAAGATTCTAAAATAGTTTCATTATTCATTATTGTTTTATATATTTAGTTGGTGTTTTGTAATCTAGTTAAGCATGTTTTTTGATTCAGGATGATTATATAAGTCGTTATTTTAATTTACTATAACTTATTTTTTATACAACTTATCTTAAAGGGAATAAGCTTCTACTCTACGCAGTGTACATAGTTAAGTGCGTGGAGGATGAGAGGGCAGAGTCGATATGTCTGAATTATCTTTAGAAATGGGTTATGTAAGAGCTCTAATAAATAACGTGCATATTTTGATTTAAAACTATATTGGATTATACAATGAAAAACTTTAATTTATCTGAAGAATTAATTATTGCTCTTGAGACAATGAATATAACTGAGCCGACTGAAATACAAAAGCAATCGATTCCGATTGCGATGATAGGTTCGGATATACTTGCTTCTAGTCAGACAGGCTCAGGGAAAACCCTTGCTTATTTATTGCCGGTAATTGATTCATTTATTAAAAATAAAACTACTGCTTTAATTCTTGTTCCGACTAGAGAATTAGCAACGCAAATATACAGTACTTTAAACAAAGTAACTACATCCTATAAAATTAATAGTGCAGTTTTGATAGGCGGTGAACCAATGCCTAAACAATTTATGCAATTAAAAAAGAATCCGAAAGTGATTATCGGTACCCCGGGGCGTATCATTGATCACTTAAATAGGGGAAGTCTAAAAATTGATCGGCAGAGCGTTTAGTCTTCACAAAAATAATTACCGATCCTTCCCTATTATCAAGTTGTTTAGTTAATTCACTAAATTTTTCTTTATCAGAAATATGTATTGATTCCTGTTTTATTTCTGCAGCTGCTTTATTAGTAGCACCTACCGTAATACGTACCGGATTATTTAGATATTTTTGAGAAAGAACAATAATATGTTTTGGCATAGTAGCGGAAAACATTAAAACTTGTCTTTTTTCCGGTAAAAATTTATTGATTTCTTCTAACTGTTCTTTCATCCCCATATCAAGCATTCTATCCATTTCGTCAAGTACGGTTATGCCTATGCGATCAATTTTTAGACTTCCCCAAGGCTATGTAAACCTGCTGCATCTACGGCTGATTTGTGTACAAACACATC
>JAPYLE010000034.1 GCA_027293795.1 Rickettsia endosymbiont of Ixodes persulcatus | reverse complement strand
TTTCATGGATTATCGAATTGTGTAGAATTAGCAAATGATAGAGAAATTAGTTTAACCAAAGCATTTATTGAACTACAGAAAAGGTCAAGAGAATTATTCCTGTCTATTACTGGACGTCTTAATGATTTAAAGCAGTTCCTTAAGAGATTACTTATAGATTGGGGAAAATTTTCTTTGGAAGATAAATATCGTAAAACCAGATTATCTTCCTTAAATACACTAAAATTATTAACAATTATGGCTTAACTTGATGCGTATGGTGCCTGTAGTTGTCCCTTTTCTTTGTTCTGAGATCATTGCTCTAAAATTTTTCTGTTTTGGCACTTCAGATTTTATTTTTACTTCTAACTTTCTTTTATTACCAAATGTCTGTCCTACGCCCATACAATTATAGGATATCCCTCTGCGTCTAATGCATTCGGCTCAGCCCCATAGTCTAATAATGCTGTAACTATACCTAAATTTTTATTTCTTATAGCAGAGTAAATACAAGGATTATCATCTTCATCTAATATATTAGGATCAACCCCTGCTTGCAATAACTTTTGAACCTCTTCTAGATTCTCATCCTCAATTGCAGCAATCAATAATTCTTCCTTATTATTCATAAATTGCCCCCTAATATATTAAAGCAACTAATAAAGATATGATTAATATATTAGACTTGTCAACATTATCCGATATGGATCTTTTGCTGAATAAAAAACTATTGCTTATTTGTACTCTGTGCTTTATATTGATTAGCAAATTTGTACACCACTTTGCGTCAAACCTAGCTAAATCAGTTTTAAATAATTATAATTAACTAAGTCTATAATAAACTATTAGGTAAATAGGTTATGCCTAATTTCAATATATTTAAAAGCATCTTACCTGATCACCACGATCAATTTGCCGAGATTTTCGATCAAATTAATGATTTGCTCGAAGATCATAATTATGATGCTGCGGCAAGCAGGCTGGCCGAGCTTCATTATGCCGATTTAGCGGGTTTCTTAGATAATCTTAACAATAAAACATATAAAATAATTATTCCTTTATTACAGGATGAAATTAAGCCTGAAACGTTAGTATCGTTAAACGCTTATAGTAAGCCTCTAATAATAGAAACTTTAGGCATAAAAAAATCTGCAGAATTAATCAATAAGCTAGTTATAGAAGACGCTATTGAAGTAGTAATTGATCTAGACGATGATATAAAAGATCTTATCCTAAGTAACCTTACTAAAGAAAAAAAACACCAAATTACCGTAGGTTGTACATACCCCGAAAATACGGTAGGTAGAGTAATTGAGCGAGATTTTATTAATCTTCAAGAAAACTGGACGGTAGAGGAATCATTACATTTTATCAAGAACGTAAAAAACGACTTTTATGCTGCTATCGTCACTGATAGTAAATTACGTCCTACCGGTATTATTTCTCTCAGCACACTAATTAAAGGCAAAAAAAATGAATTAATAAAAGATTTGATGAGCAAAGATTTTAAGTTTGCAGATGCTTTTACCGACTTAAATGAACTAAGCTTTATTTTTAGACAATATGCTTTAACTATTGTACCGGTAGTAAATAAAAGCGGCAAGTTAGTAGGTAGCGTATCAATCGATAATATAATTTATATTATCGAAGAACAAGCCGGAAAAGATATATTATCATTAAGCGGGGTGCATACTCAAGATACTTTCTTCAATGTATTTTATACCGTTAAACATCGTTTTCCTTGGCTCTTTGTTAATCTAATCACTGCCTGCATGACCTCACTTATCATTAACCATTTTAACGACACCATTGCAAAACTTGTAACGCTTGCAGCCACTATGCCTATCGTAGCCTCGATGGGCGGTAATGCCGGAACACAAGCCATGACCGTTACGGTTAGAGCCCTTGCTAATAAGGATATTCATTATAATAACGTCAATAAAGTTATATTAAAAGAAATAGCCGTATCAGCTTTTAATGGTTTTGTACTTGCAATTATCGGAGCAGGACTTAGCTTTGTAATGTTACTTGACTTAAATCTTAGTGTAATTTTTGCTATTGCAGTTATTTTAAATTTCTTAGTAGCCGGATTATTCGGCTCTGCTATTCCTATAATACTGCATTATTTTGATATAGACCCTGCTGCAGGCTCCGGTGTATTTCTAACAACCATAACCGATGCTTTAGGTTTCCTAACTTTCTTAAGCCTTGCTCATGTTTTTTTAGTGTAAAATTTGGTGTTTATTCAAATAAAAATACGTATATATTACAGCAAGCAGTAGCTATAACTCCAAGACATTTACACCACAACTTGTATCCTGATTTGCAAAGTCGGTAATATTATTCTCATAAGATATGTTATTATCTCTCTGTATATTCTGATTATTATTAATATTCGACTCTTTGAACAATAAATTCGCAACAGTAAGTATTAATTCACCCTGTGACGCAGTTAGGTTAGTATTATTTAAGGAGGTAGCTTGTGCATACTCTTGTACTTCTAAACTATTACGATTTGACATAGTTACATTTTGACTTTAGGATAAAATAGACTTCTTGGATAACTTGCTTCTAAAGGTATTTGTACGTCAATCCTAATACCTCATCCTCACGTAGGTTTACTTTCGAGGTAAAGTGTTTCCGGCAGAATTACTCTTTATTAGCGGTCGTTTGCAAGAAGTCTAATATACAAAATTATACAACAATACAGCATTAGTTAACCACCCTGCATGCAAATGCAGGGCTTAAGATTACGGCATCAATGCCTTAGCTATAGCTAGTTTTCAACTTGAAAGTTTCCAAATTTATCATCTCTCAACTCATGTTTATCAATATAATCCTTGATCATTTGGTCAGTAACATTACCTGCCGTTCTTACAAAATATCCAACAGCCCATAGGTGTTTACCCCAATACTGTTTCCTTAATTCTGGAAATTCTTGC
>JAPYLE010000033.1 GCA_027293795.1 Rickettsia endosymbiont of Ixodes persulcatus | reverse complement strand
ACGAACATGATTAAAAGTAACAGGACCATCAAAAGACATTAAAATATGCCAATGAAATTTCTTTATTTCACCATCTGGATTAACATCTTTATCATGAATTGGACTTTCTACCCATCGAACATGTGTATCATCTAAAATAGTACGCCAGTTCTTAGGTGCAGACTCTGGATAAACAATAAAAGACCAATCACGACCTTTAACAACCTTATCTGTCATATGCTATAATTTCCTTATAAATAGAAGTTTGAAGACCTTCCCACAGGTCTTTTTTTATATACTTTTTTAACTAAATCAATTTACCCAAATCACCAAATTTACGAGTCATAATATTTATAACTCCAGAACGAGTCAAGCCATTCTTTTTTGCTAAACTATCCAATAAATCCAAAGTATCTTTTGGCAAACTAACAGTAACTCTTTTCTTATCTTCACTAACCACAATAAACCCCCAAGTACATACTTTATACATCATTTATACATAAATTATATTCTATTTTGCATAAAACGTAAACACCCTGTTTTTTTTTTAACATAAAAAAACAGGCTGTAACCCTTGAGGCTGTAAGGATTAAAGGCAATCTTGCACAATGCACAATGCACTCCTGGGGGGTGTCGTAGTACCCCCCAGAAAGAATAAAAATCTAAAGAAAAGGCCCAAAAGCAAGTTCAAAATCGTGGTTTCACCACACGACCAGGAATAAAATTCCTGGACCTTTTTATCACTCGCCGTTAGGCAGAAAGAACAATGAATTGTTCTTTTTTTAAAAGTTTAATTTAATAGCACGTTGCAAGTCCTTAATGCTCGGAAAACCACCTGCGCTTACCCTTGCAACTTATCAGAAAATATCTGTTAAAAACTAAAACGGTGAAGTAACAACAGTATCAACACTAGTCAAATCAACCATAGACTTTAAAAAGTCAGCTTTAGTAACTTCATATTGGACATATCCATCACCAAAGCCACCTGTAGATTTACTTTCAATTTCATATAAACCTGTATCTGTAAAAATGTCCTTAAACTTGTTTTTATCAAACTTAAGACCATTTATTTCGCCCCAAACAGATTTATCACTAGGAACAAAGCCACGAATCCATCCCTTAGGTTTATCAGCTTTACAGCTAATAGCAATCACTAATAATTTCATAAAAAAACTCCTTAAACATTCAATTCAGAAATAATATCTTTAATTTTACTAACACAATTCATTGGAGACTCTAAAGTCAAAACAATGCCATTTCTTCTAGCCTTTTTTTCTTCATCTATCATCAAATCATCATTTCGTAAATAATTAGCAGCATCCATTAAAACAGTATCAGCCTTTTTATATTCCTTATTAGAAATATAGGAATCTAAGTTCTTAATTAGTGATAGAATATTATTGTATTCAAATGAATCAGAAAAGCCAGGAACCACCATATAATAACCAAAAGCTATTTGAAGATCTCTTACATCTTCGAATAGTTTTTTTTCGTTCAAATTATTATTTAAATTCTTGTTGAATAAATCAACCATGATATCACCTCCTTTTTTAACAACTCGAGTATAACATAAAAAACGGACGAAAATGGAAAAAATTAGAAAAAAATGTATTAAGCTTATGTTTCAAAAAATACTAAAAATTGAAATATATCAAAATAAAAAAAGCAAAGACTATTTTTGTCTTTGCTTTTCTACAATTTTAAAAGCATGATCAATTAACAAACCTTGAGTTAATTTTATGCCTTCTTTCTCTATAAATTCTTTTTTTATTTGTTGCATTAATTTATAAGTAGAAGGAGTAACCCAACCAGTAACTCTATATTTAGTTTCTTTTTCTTCATTACTTTTAGACATCAAAAAATCTCCCAAATTATTTATTATATTTATTCTGTTTTTTATGCCATATAGCATCAAGCATTTTATTTATAGCAAGAGTATTGGAATTAACTGCAACATTAAACCAATCATCATTTTCTTGAATACAAAGCATCAAAAAATCAGCAAAATTATCAATTCTATTATCATATATATAACTTACAATATCTTTCATAATTGTAAGCCTGTTAGTAGCACTTAACTCAAAATAAGAAGCAATATCAGCACCATTATGACCAACTACATCATCAATAGAATATTGATATTTTTCTGGGTTATCCATATGAATAAAATATCTAACCATACCTTTAGATGAACCAACCTTTTGA
>JAPYLE010000032.1 GCA_027293795.1 Rickettsia endosymbiont of Ixodes persulcatus | reverse complement strand
TTTTGATAAGAAGTTAGATAATTATTTATGCAAAATATGTTTAGAAATTGAAGAAAGATACGAGATAAGATTTTTTAGAAATTGGAGTAGATAAAGATCATGTGCATTTTCTAATTCAGTCTGTGCCTAGTTATAGTCCTACTAAAGTAGCTAGGATAGTGAAAAGTATAACAGCTAAGAGATTAAACTATTATTAATTAATTTTAAATTAACTAATGTACCTTCACTAACATGTAATTTCCCGGCTAAGTGCTTAGGTATTCTAATGCCTAAACTATTTCCCCATTTTTTAATTTGACTTTGCATAATAATATACTTGATTATTATATGAATAAGTATATACGTAAAATTAAATTTTGTAAATTAGTTAATTTTAAACTACACATATGGGTTTTTGGTTTTGACGTAAGTGAATCTGATAGGAATACCCGGCATGTAGAAAGCTTCACGCATATTATTTACTAAATATCTAGTATAACTATCGGTAATTTTTTCTGGATTATTGGAGAATAATTTGAAAGTAGGGGGGCGAGTTTTTGTTTGAGTCATATATTTTATACGTACTCTTTTGCCGCCTTTTTGTAGAGGCAGTGGATGTGCTTCCGTAGTAAAATTAAGCCATTCATTTAATTTGCTAGTGGTTATTTTCTTATTCCAAATTTTATAAATTTTAAGACAAGCATCTAAAACTTGTTTAATATTTTGTTTATTTATCGCTGAAATGAATAGCACAGAGACGCCTTTAACCTGAGGTAAATGAGTATTTATCTGATAATAAAATTCTTCCTGAAATGCTTCTTTTTCAGATTCTTTAACTAAATCCCATTTATTTACTACTATAACGATACTTCTACCCTCATTTGCTACATGGCTTGCAATATTTAAATCTTGCTGTTTTAAAGGAGATAAAGCATCAATCATTAGAATTACGGTATTAGCAAATTTAATACTGTTAATAGCATCTGATGCCGATAATTTTTCTAAAGACTCTGTAACAGTAGATTTTTTGCGGAGTCCTGCCGTATCAATCAATTTAATATGATTATTTTTATATTGCCAATCAATTTCAATCGATTCGCGAGTAATACCTGCTTCAGGACCGGTTAATAACCTTTCATCGTTAATAAGAGCGTTTATAAAAGTAGATTTTCCGGCATTAGGTCTGCCACTAATTACTATTTGTAAACAATCTCCTTTAATTGGATCGGCTATATTTGTCTCGATTGATTCTTCTTCAGGTAACTTAGCAATAATCTCGTCATATAAATCAATTAAGCCTGTGCCATGCTCGGCAGAAATAGCCACCATACTATCAAAGCCTAATTGGTAGTATTCTTTATCAAAATCAAAAGCTTTTTCGCATTTATTAACTACCAGTATTGCAGGTTTATTATATTTTCTAATAAAACTACTAAGTAACTTATCATCAGGCAATATTCCGCTTCTACCGTCAACCATAAAGCAAATTAAATCTGCCTCTAAAATTGCTTTAGTAGTCTGTTCCATTAGTCGTACACTCATACTATCAGGATTCTCTTCAAGTCCTGGAGTGTCAATTAGCAAAAATTCAAAAGAGCCAATTTTACCGTCTGTATATTTTCTATCTCTAGTGACGCCGGGTAGATCATGAACAATAGCTTTTTTACGTATGCTTAATCTATTAAAAAGTGTTGATTTGCCGACATTAGGCCTTCCCACCAAAGCAATGATTTGTTTAGTCATTATATTTAATACATTAGGATAGTTATTAAAACTAGTAATGCCCCGATAAAACCTACTATATTTGCTATTATAGTAGGTGTGTTTTTTATTAAAATACCATATATAAGCCAGCTACAAAGAGCAATAGCACTTATAGTAAAAGCAGGCATAGAAACAGAAGTCGAAGATTTGCAGGTGAAAATCTTATGAGCTTGTACGTAAAACATAAAATTGCCGATTGTACCGACAATTGTCATGTATTTTTTATAAAATTTTATAAATTTTGAAGACATATTATCCCTTAAAACTAGCAATTACCGGTATATGATCTGAAGGTTTTTCTTGAGTCCTTAAATTATAATCCATATAGCAATTTTCTAAATAGTCAATAGTATTATTACAACCAAGGATCATATCAATCCTCATACCTTTATTTTGTTCAAAACATCCGGCTCTATAATCCCACCATGAAAATTCTTGTTTACTTGGATACATCAATCTGTATAAATCCTCAAATCCGGAATTTAGAATAGTTCGTAATTTTTTTTGTTCAACCTCAGTAAAACAAGTAGTTTCAGCCAATGCTTTAGGTGAATATACGTCTATATCAAACGGTGCAATATTGAAATCACCACCAATGATAGTTTTTTCATTAAAAGATTTTTTAGTTGATAGATAATTGATGAGAGCTTCATAAAATGCTAGTTTTGCTACAAATTTATCGCTACCGACAAATGAACCATTAGGAGCATAGAGCGAGATTATATTACAAAACCCTATAGATAGTGATAATTTTATTTCTAAGAACCTCGCTTGATTACTGCAGTAATTATTCGGAAAATCCTTAATTATTTCATCAGCAGGAAATTTTGAGATTATAGCAACACCGTTGTATGATTTTTGTCCGTGAACGTAAAAATTATAAGGTAAATCTGATAATTCATCAAACGGGAATTTTTCGGTTTCGCACTTTATTTCTTGCAATAATAAAATATCGGGATTTTCTTTAGACAAAAAATTATGCAATAAATTAAGTCTTGTTTTTATGGAATTAATATTCCAAGTAGCTATCTTCATGTTTGTTTTTCTAAGCTTGTGTTTTCATTACGGAATCTCCACTCAAGAAAACCAAAATGATAAACTAAATGATTAGTAATGAATGCTTCGGAAATTACTATAATCATTGAATATTTTATTGTATTGTAATTTGGATTACTGCCGTACATATCTAATAATACGCTAAAGGCTATGCCCCATAATATAGTTATTGCAATACTCACTCCTCTTGGTATAGCTAGACCATAGGAAATAGGTACAGTTAAATAAACTTTAGTACGTGTTCTACAACCATACTGATATCTTTGAATTGCCCCGTAACTTTTCTTATTTCGTTCTTAATCTTAAACCAATAATGTTCTATAGGATTTAAGTCCGGGCTATATGTAGGTAAGAATAAAATTCTGTACCCAACCCGACTCGATTAATTCTATATCCATACCGGAAACGTTAGTACGACCGTTTAAAGTAGCAATTAAGTATTGGTAAGGCTCATTTACATACATGCATTTATCAAAGTTTTTTTATCGGCTGTCCCCTCGCATTCTAAAGTTGCTTGTTGTTCGTTTGCACCTATGCTTAAAGCATAAAAATTTTTAGTTACGAACTACTTTAATTTCGCCATCAGAAAATTTAATATTAAAAATTTTTTCATCCGCAGCAGTAATTTTAGAAGATAAAAAATTACCAGTTTCTCCTTTAACTATAGCAAAACCTCGTTTTAATACATTATGATAATCAAGGCTTGCAAGTAACGTGCTATTTAATTCTAATTTATACTCAAAGTTTTTCAAAGTATTATTTGCCGATTTTGATAGATAAGCTGTTTGATGTGTTAATTCTAATGTTTTGTAATTGATTATTTTAGCAGGGTTAATTCTTTCTTTAGAACAAGATTTAAGCTTTGTTTCTTGTAGTTCAATAAAGCACGGTAAAGCATCTAGTAAATTAAAACCGGTATCGTCCAGTAATTGCTGCCTATTATTTATATAGTGAGCGAGATATCTGTGTATTTTATCATAATTTACTATATTTTGTTCTTGATACTTAATTAGCTGTCTAGTATTATTTAATAATACTTTTTCATAAGATTGTAGGATATTATTTAAAATAGATCGTACCGGTACGGCAAATTCTGCGGCAGCAGTAGGGGTTGGAGCTCTTTTGTCAGCTGCTAAATCTATTAAAGTATAATCCACTTCATGACCTACTGCAGAAATAATAGGAATTTTTGAGTTATAAGCAGCACGTACTAATATCTCATCGTTAAATGACCAAAGATCTTCTATAGAGCCGCCGCCTCTAGCAACAATTATAACACTTGGTTTATTTGCTTCTTCTAATTTGTTAAATCCTTCAATTGCTTCGGCAATTTCATTACTGGAATTTTCTCCTTGTACGCTAACCGGCCATATTACTATATGAGTCGGAAAACGTTCACGAATACGATGAATAATATCTTTAATAACAGCACCGGTTATTGAGGTGATAACTCCTATTCTAGTAGGCAAGAAAGGTATAGGAATACGTCTCTTATTAAATAGCCCCTCTTTTTCTAACCGTGCTTTACGCTCGTTTAGAATTTGCAGCATAGTCCCAAGTCCTGCGGGTTGCAAATTATCTACCGATAATTGATAGCGTGAATTACCTGCATAACTTGAGAGTTTACCGCTAATCACTACTTCCATGCCGTCATTTAAAGGAAATTTGATTTTAGCAAGAATAGGACGCCAGCAAGTACAGGCTAAAATAGCAATATTTTCTTTTAAGTTAAAATAAGCATGCCCTGAGCTTGCTATTTTTAAACCTGAAATTTCTCCTTTTACCTTAATATAGCCAAAATTATTTTCTAATAATTCTTTAATTTTATTAGAAATCTCACTAACTGAAAACTCTTTAGTTGCTTGATTCGTAATGAAATTGTCTAGCATTTTATCATGACTCTTGTGTCATTTCCGCATAGATTAGTTTTATTACTGTCATACCGCGACTTGACCACGCAGTATCCAGTCTTTTCTAATTTTTTAATGGATACTGTGGTCAAGTCGCGGTATGTATGACACGGTAGTGTACCAAAGTCATGCAGGAATGACATCAACAAAATTAATATAACATACATCTCTCCATAGAATAACCTTGCACTGCAAAAGAGCAAGCAAAAATTTTTATTATTTGATATATTACTAATAGCTTGCTATTATTTTTTACTATTAAAATATAGTTATTAATATAAATGCTACTGCGAATAATATGCTTGTTTATTATTATAATATCTCCTCTGATAAGTTTTGCTGATAATTTTAAGAATGGCCAAAATATTAAGATAGGCAATATGATAGCCGACTTCGTAGAGTATAACGAAAGTCAGGATTTGATATATGCTAAAGGTAATATAAAAATTATCACGGATGAGTATTTATTAACAGCAGATAATTTACTTTATGATATAAAAAACGATATTTTATGGGCAGAAGGTAATATCCGAATTAAGGATAAACAAAATAGAATAATAGAGGGTAATAAAGCAGTTTTAAAAGATGAATTTAAAAAGGGTATCATATTGGAATTCATTTTGCTTTCGGGTGATAATAATCTTTTAATTGCTAAACTTGCTGAAAGAATAGATGAAAATAATCTTAAGCTGCGCCATGCTGAATTTACCCCTTGCGTTGTTACTTGTAATAGAAACCCTATTTGGCAAATTGCTTCTAAGGATACTTATATTCACTCTGAAGAGCATAGAGTAGTTTATAAAAACGTGTTTTTTGAAGTGTATGGAGTTCCAGTTTTTTTCTTACCGTATTTTTTCCATCCGACTCCTACGGCTCCTGCAACTTCGGGATTATTAGTGCCAGACGTAAAAAACAAAGGGTTTGGTATACCTCTATATCTACGTGCAAAATCTAATATAGATTTTACTCTCACTCCAAGAATTTTTAGTAAATATCAAACTTTTGAGCTAGAAGCACGTTATCGCCCAAATGATACCGATAATATGAATTTTCAAGGTAGTTACGGTAAATTACCCTATTTTCTAGAAAAAGACGGAAGTATAGTAAAAAATAAAAAAGTTTTTTCTTATCATTATATAGCAAGCGGCAATTTTATTAGTACCGATAAAGTTTATGATTACGGTTTTAGGATAGAACGTACATCGGATAAAGCTTATTTAAAAAATTATTATAATAACTATGCTTCATATCTAACTTCTAAAATATTCTTAAATAAAATTCATGAGGCTGATTATTTTTTTGCGGAAGGATTAAGTTTTCAAGGCTTAGGTAGTAATGATAGTAAGTATACTGATCCACTAGTATTACCGAAAATCAATACAAAAAACGTGATGAATTTAAATGATAGTGATAATAGTTTTATTGTTGTTGAAAATAATACGTTAATATACAAAGAAAGAATAGGAAAACAACTTGCTAGAACTTCTTTGCAATTCTCTATTCTTCATAATTTTATAACTTCCTCAGGACAAATTTTTGATTTTGCCGCTAAGGATAGAGGTGATTTTTACCTTGCAAGACGAGTCTATTTAGATAAAACGAGAGACACTAAATCATTCCAAAGAAATATACCGGAACTACAAACTTTGTGGTGTTATCCGTTAGTAGGTAATATAACAAGAACGATAAATTTACTTATTGAGCCAGTAGTTTCTTTTACTATGGGACGTAAATTATCTAAGAAAGACAAAAAATTTGTTATAATTGATCCTGCTAAATATGAATTATCCGAAAAAAATATCTTTTTATCCAAGCGTTATAGTGCTATTGATTGCCATGATTTTGGTAATAGATTAAGTTATGGCTTAAATACTAGTATTGCTAAAGAAGAAAATTATTTAAAATTATTTTTAGGACAGTCGCGTAATACAAGATATAGTATAGATTTACCCGCTGATGATACGGAAAATGTTGGTCAAATCTTAGGTAATATTTCTAATAATTTAGAATTATTTTATGGTTTCCGGAAAGATAAATATTTCAGACCTATCAGAGATGAAGTGGGAGGAAATTTTAACTGTAATAAAATTAACTTTCTAGGTAGTTTTATTCAGCTTACAAATCTTAAAAAATATTATTCCGTAGAAAGTATAAAGGTTTCAAATAATAGAGTGCGGCAATTTTATGGAGACATAAATTATCAGCTAGCGGAACATTGGATTGTAGGCTTTGGTGCACGTATTGATCTCTCTAAACGATCTCCCAATTTACTTACTCGAACTATTAGGGTGACATATGCTAAAGATTGTGTTAGAATTACTGCAAAGATTTATTCCGATTATTTAGCCGATGGAAGTAGAGGAATCAAAAAAACTACTTCTTCACCTACTATTTCTATCGGTTTAAAAGTATTAAACATGTAAGTTTCAAATGGCTAGAAAAAGTGCCATATGTCATTCCCGCGGAGGCGGGAATCTAGAAAAAGGTGTCACCCCGTGACTTGATCACGGGGTCCAGTCTTTATTTTATAGTCCCTTTGGTGGTTAAAACCTCCATCTTCCAGATGGAAAAGCTTTAGCTTGCCATGTGCGCCGTGATGCGTTAGCATCACAAGCACCATGAGTTCAATACGTCAGGAAATTACGTACTGTTCACTATAGTCGC
>JAPYLE010000031.1 GCA_027293795.1 Rickettsia endosymbiont of Ixodes persulcatus | reverse complement strand
GCTCCGAATAGCCGTGACTTGAAACTATAGGAGTCAAATTTGAGCTTTTAGTTATAACCTGCTTGATGTAGTGCTATAACGTCAAAATAACCTTCTACTAAAATCGAGTGATTTTTTTTATAGCTACTGCTTATCGCTTTATGCTCACCGTATAGTGTTTCACTTTTTTGAAATACTGTAGTTTCAGGTGAATTTAAGTATTTAGGCAGCCCTTCCCCTAGTACTCTACCGCCAAAGCCTAAAATTTTATTGTAAATATTTCTAATTGGAATGGTAATACGGTTAGAAAATAAATTATATATTTCTCCGTTTTCTCGTTTGCCGATTAAACCTGCTTTACCGAGTTTTACAATATCTATATTTTTATCATGAAAAAACTTTTCAAATTTATTATTCTTCGGTGCAAAGCCTATTGAAAACTCTTTTACTGTTTTTTCGGTAATATTTCTTCCGTGTAGATAATGTAATATTTCGGGCGTTAATTGCGTCCTGAAAAACTTATTGGCGAGTTCTAGAATATTTAGAATTTCATCGGATTCTTCATAAAATTCTTTCTGTTTCGCAGTTAATTTTGGTATCTCTATACCGTAATCGGTTGCAAGCTTTATAGCAGACTCATTATAGGATAGACCGCTAATATTAGAAGTAAATTTTATAACGTCACCGGCTGCTTTACAACCAAAACAATAGAAAAATTTCTTACTATCATTAACCGTAAAAGAAGGAGTCTTTTCTTGATGGAACGGACATAAACCTACATAGTTACCAGATTTTTTAGTTAAAACTACTTTTTGCCGTATTACATCAGATATGTTAATACGGTTTCTTAAGAACTCATAAAATTCAGACGTAACTCGCATATTTTATATTATATAAAAAAGAATAGCAGTAAAAAGACAATAAGAAAGGGGTACAGATAGATTATCGTTAATTCTTAAATCTTTTGAATAAAATTCAGCTGCCGTAGCCCCTATGCAGCTTATAATGATAATAATAAAACTTGTATTATATCCTAAATAGAAATACACTAATATACTTATAAAAATTGCAGAAACTAAAAAGGTAATAGAACCTGCTATCGATTTACCATTACTTAAACTATTGCCTATTTTAACGCCGACAAGGGCCGCTAAACAATCTGAAATAATTAAAATTAGCCACGAACAAATTACTAAATTTTTAGGAAAAAGAAGAGCAGTTAAGAAAAAACCGAGCATCATAAAGCTAATGCCGCTTAAAGCAAAAGAGCTGTTATTTTCTTGGGGCCTTATAACTTTTGAAAAAAATCTAGTTACAAATTCGCTAATTTTTGCATTATTATGACGTGATACATCTAAATATAATGTAATAACCGTTATTATAAATAATAAGAGCATAATAGCGATTCTTGGAATAAACAAATAAAGTAGAGGAAATATTATAGCCGATAGGTGGAAAATTTTACGCTTTTTCTCAAAGTCAAAATCTTTAATTTCCATAGAACCATTAATATGTTTTTAGATATGTGAAAAATAATGCCTGCGTCATTGCGAGAAGCATGCGATGTCATTCCCGCGTAGGCGGGAATGACATAACAGAATCCACGCAACAATGCCCGCTCGCAATGACGATATCTATATTTAGTTAGCAATACCAAATAATTAAAGAAGGCTTATTTGACAAATTTAACTATTACAAATATACTTGCTGAGATCTATATTATAGAAATATAGTATACTAAAATTACTAAATCTACACAATATAATTATGAATACAAAATTTCCTATCACTACTAAAGGTTTTGAAAAATTAGAACACGAGCTTAAACATTTAAAACATGTAGAGCGTAAAAAAATTAGTGAAGATATAGCAGAGGCACGAGAACACGGTGATTTATCCGAAAATGCGGAATATGAAGCAGCACGTGAGAAACAAGCATTTATAGAAGGGCGTATTAAAGAGCTTGAAGATATGACGGCAAGAGCGGAAATTATTGATATTGGTAAACTATCCGGAGATAACATAAAATTCGGGGCTACAGTTACTTTAATCGACGACGATACTGAAGAAGAAGTAACATATATTATTGTAGGAGAATATGAAGCCGATATAACTAGAAAAAGAGTTTCAATAGCTTCTCCTATAGCCAAAGCTTTGATTGGGAAATCAGTAGGTGATTTTGTAGAAGTCACAACACCGAAAGGATCAAAATCATATGAAGTAGTTGAGGTTGAATATAAAGAATTAGAACTTTAGCTACATAACTTGCTCCTAAGGGTAATTTGTGCATCGATTTGGTACTCGCATCCTCTCACAACACGTACTTTATCCTGCATCTCCTACAAACTTCTCCTTATTAGCTACGTTATGCTTATCTAGGTTTATACTCTAAGTAAATGAAGAGTTAATAGACGAGTCTATTTCTTCTTAAACATCTCTAGCATTCTTTTTGTCACTATAAATCCACCGAAAATGTTTATAGAAGCGAGTAAAGTGGCAAAATACCCAAGTAGACCGGAAAACCCTAAAGCAGAGCTATTTGCAGCGATCATAGAGCTAAGAACTATAATGCCTGAAATAGCATTAGTAATAGACATAAGCGGGGTATGGAGTGCGGGTGTTACTTTCCACACTACATAATATCCGACAAAAGAAGCTAATACGAAAATTGTTATAGCAAATACTAGTGGTTCTATAGTGTTTGTATTCGTTTGCCAACTAGCGTCTATTACTAAGTATTTTAACTTGTCTGATAATTCTTGGGTATTATGGGCAATTTCAGCAGCCTGCTTCGCTATTACCAGTAATTGATTCATATTTCTCTCTTGGTTATTATTGTTCAGTGTTACCTAGTTCGCTTGGCTCTCTACCGTACGAACGTTTAGGATGTCATTCCCGCGAAAGCGGGAATCCAGAAAAATAACTTTAATATTAGGTACATATTTGATAAAATAAACATATAAAAAAACAAGTTTTTATATGTTTTACTAGATTCCTACAAAGCAGGAATGACATTGATTTTCTCATTTACTATTTTGCCGTCTTTAGTAATCAACATATCACGTACTAAATCATCATCCATATTAAATTTACCATCTTGTAAAGCATAACTTAGAAAATTATATAAATTCTTAGCATATAATTTTGAGCTGTCGGTAGCAATTTTAGCAGCAAGATTTGATAAACCTATTATGGTAACTCCGTGTTTAGTAACGATCTTATCCATTTCCGAACCCTCGACATTCCCACCTGTAGAGGTCGCTATATCAACAATTACCGAACCATGCTTCATCGATTCCAGCATTTTTTTTGTAACAAGTAACGGTGCTTTTTTCCCCGGAATTTGTGCAGTAGTAATAACTATATCATATCCTTTAATAATTTTTGCTAAAAACTCTTCTTGTTTAGCTTTGTAATCTTCCGAACTTTCTGAAGCATAACCTGATTTATCTTGCAAATCTTCTTGTAGCGCCGGGGAGACAAACTTAGCTCCTAAGCTTTCTACCTGCTCTTTGGTAGCAGCTCTTACATCGTATCCTGCAACTATACTACCAAGCCTTTTTGCCGTTGCAATAGCTTGAAGACCCGCAACACCGATACCAAGCACCAAAGTTTTACACGGTGAAATAGCCCCCGCTGCCGTCATCATCATAGGAAAAGCTTTTGTGTAATGATAGCTTGCCTCAATTACCGCTCTGTACCCTACTAGATTACTTTGAGAAGATAAAGCATCCATATTTTGAGCTTTAGTAATTCTCGGCACGAACTCCATAGCAAAAGTCGTAAGGTTTTTTTTAGCTGCCGCTTTTATATAATCATGATTTAAATAAGGTGATAGAAGACCGATAATAATTGCACCTGCTTTTGCAAATTCAAGCTTACTATATTTATCTGTAACAGATGAAGGTTGTACCTTTAATATAATATCGGCATCAGAAATAATTTCGAGCGGTACTGAAGATATCTTAGCACCGGCTGCGGTATATTCTTCATCAAGAAAACCGGCAGAAAGCCCTATATCTTTTTCTACAGTAACTAAATAGCCTTTTTTGACTAGCAATCCTGCTACTTCAGGCGTCATAGCAGTTCGTGTTTCATTCTTGGCTTTTTCTTTTAAAGCAACGATTTTCATAAATATTATTTGTTTTAACAATATAACTAAGGTATTTTAAACATAATTTAAAATATAAAACAATAAAAATGAAAAAAATATTGTTCTTAGCTGTTATTTGTTTTTTTGCAAATTCTATTACGGTATATGCAAATGATCATACTGTTATTTTAGAGCTAAAAACTTATCTACGTACGATAAAATCAGTTGCGATAGATTTTACTCAAGAAGATTCTAAGGATAATATAGCTAAAGGAAAATTATTAATAAGGAAACCTTATAATTTTAGATGTAATTATTATCCCCCGTTTCCTTTAGTTATAATAGGTACTAAAAATTTCGTATCGATGTATGATTATGATATGGAACAAGTAAGTCGTATTAATAGAAGTGAAAATATATTTAATTTCTTATTAGAAGATAATAAGAATATTGACAAGGATTTTGTTTTTGAATCAGTAATTAATGAAGGAAATATTTTTAAAATTATTATCTACCATACTCTAACGGAAAAGCGTAGCGAAATTACTTTTAATAAAGCTACTAAACAAATTGAGCTACTCAAAATATTTGAAGATAATAATATAGTCACTATTACTTTTGATAAAATAGCTAAAGTACAAAAATTTTCTGATGATTTGTTTAAATTAAAAAACCCTGAAATATTTGGTCCGCCTGAAAGGTTAACAAAATCAGAAATAGAAAAAAAATATATTGTTTCTTCTAGATAAACAGGTTATGTTAATTATGCTAGTAGTGGGCATTGT